>JALYRN010001200.1 GCA_030855295.1 Myxococcota bacterium
CGCCGAACGTGATGCGGAGCTTCATCGCGCCTGCGTGGTCGCGCTCTGGCGCGCCTGCATCGCGCCCGCGATCGCGCGCGCGACGCGCACGCCATCGAGCGCGGCGCTGACGATCCCGCCCGCGTACCCCGCGCCCTCCCCCGCCGGATAGAGCCCCGCGACGTCGAGCGACTCGAGCGTTCCCGGATCGCGCGGCACACGCACCGGCGCGCTGGTGCGCGACTCGACCCCGACGAGCACGCTCTCCTCGGTGAGATAGCCTCGCATGCGTCGATCGAACGCGCGCAGCGCGCCCTCGAGGCGCCGCGAGAAACGGATGCCGGTGACGTCGAGCACGTCGGCGACGTTCGTCGCCGTCAGCCCCGGGATGTAGCTCGAGGCCGGCACCGTGCTCGAGCCGCGACGAGCGACGAAGTCGGTGGCCCGCGTCGCGGGCGCGCGCAGCATGCCCGGCGAGGTGGACGCGTCGCCGGCCTGCATCGCAGCGCGCTCGATCGTGCGCTGCAGCTCGATCCCGCCGAGCGGCCCCGAGAAGCCGGCGCGCGCCCAGTCGTCGACCTCGACCGCGACGACGAGCCCCGAGTTCGCGTAGGGCGAGTCACGACGCGAGAGGCTCATCCCGTTGACGACGAGGCCGTCGGGCTCGGTCGACGCCGGCACGATCCAGCCGCCTGGGCACATGCAGAACGAGAAGACGCCGCGCTCGTCGACCGTCTCGGCGAGCCGGTACGACGCGGCGGGCAGCTTCGGATGCGTCGCCGCGTCGCCGTACTGGATGCGATCGATCAGCGGCTGCGGATGCTCGATGCGCACGCCGAGCGCGAAGGCCTTGGGCTCCAGCGTCACGCGCGCGCGGAGCAGCAGCTCGAAGACGTCGCGCGCCGAGTGCCCGGTCGCGAGCACGATCATGTCGGCGCCGATCTCGCGCCCGTCCGCGAGCCGCAGCCCCTTCACGCGACGGCTCGCGCTGCCGCCCGACGTGCCGTGCTCGTCGATCAGCAGATCGACGACGCGCGCGCCGAACTCGAACCGCACGCCGCACTGCTCGAGGTGCTCGCGCATCGCGGTGACGACCTGCGGCAGCTTGTTCGAGCCGATGTGCGGGCGCGCGTCGACGAGGATCGAGGGCGGCGCGCCGTGCAGCGCGAGCAGCTCGATGACGTCGCGCACCGGGCCGCGCTTGTGCGCGCGGGTGTAGAGCTTTCCGTCGGAGTAGGTGCCGGCGCCGCCCTCGCCGAAGCAGTAGTTGCTGTCGGGGTCGATGCGCCCTTCCTTCTGGAGGCCCTTGAGATCGTGGCGCCGCGGCTGCACCGGCTTGCCGCGGTCGAGCACCACGCTGGCGATGCCCTCGCGCGCGAGCTGGTAGGCGGCGAAGAGCCCGCACGGGCCGTCGCCGACGATCACGACGCGGGGCTCGCCCTTCACCTCGCGGGGCGAGGGCTCGCCGAGCGCGAGCCGCTCGGAGTCGGGACGGAGGCCGAGCACCACGTGGAAGCTGACGCGGCCGCGGCGCGCGTCGATCGACCGCTTGCGGAGCGCGATGTCGGGCAGCGCCTCGGGCGGCACGCGCAGCATCCGGGACACGCGCGCGCGCAGCGAGGCCGGATCGTCGGGCTCGTCGAGGCCGAGATCGAGCTCGATCTCGTCGGGGATCGCAGGATGGGCGCGCGGCACCGCCGGAATGTAGTGCGGATGATCGCGATCGGCCGCCCCGCCGCTCGCGGATGCCGCAAGAACTGCAGCTTCGCCGGCCGGGAGATCCTACAGTCCCGCCGTGCGCGACGAGGCCGGGCCCGAGAAGAAGAAGCTGCCGCCGCTGCCGGAGCGAGAGACGCTGCGCCTGCACCAGGCGAACGAGCGCACGCTGCTCGCGTGGATGCGCACCGCCCTCGCGATGATGGGCTTCGGCTTCGTGGTCGCGCGGTTCGGGTTCTTCCTGCGGCAGATCGCGGGCATGGATCCCGCGCACGCGCCCTCGGTCGACGGTGCGCCCGCTTCGCTCTGGCTCGGCGTGGCGCTCTCGGCGGCGGGCGTCGTGACGATCATCGCCGCGCTGCTCCGGCATCGCGACATCGGACGCGCGATCGAGCGGCACGAGGTCGGGCAGCCCCGCGACACGATCGTCTATCTGATCGGCGGGCTGATCGCGGTGCTCGGGATCGGCATCGCCGCGATGCTGATCGCGACGCGGTGACCCCCGCGGGAGTGCTCGCCCCGCCAGGGGCGCGTCAGGGAGCCGGCGCGGCGGCGCGGATCTCGGC
>JALYRN010000300.1 GCA_030855295.1 Myxococcota bacterium
GTCTCGAGGCGCTCGTGGCTCTGCCGATCGAGCTCGCGCTGCTGCGCGTCGCGCGCGTCCTGCTCCTGACGGCGGCGCGCCTCGTCCGCGCGCGCGATCGCCTCCTGCGCCTCGCGCGCGGGGCGGCCGAGCTCCGACTCGATCGCGCTCGTCAGCTGGCGAATCCATCCGTCGTAGCGGCGCGACGAGATCGCATCCTCGATCGGCAGCCCCTGCGAGTCGACGTGGCTGATCGCGATCTGCGAGGGGCTGTAGTCGAGCGCGATGCGGACGCTGACGCGGCGCGACGCGAGGCGCGCGACCAGCCGCGACGCGTCGTCCGACTCGATCACGTAGCCGCGCTCCTGCAGCGCGCGCGCGATCGCGGCGCGCGTGGCGGCGTCGTCCTGGCCGCCGGTGATCAGCATCGTCGTCGGCGCGGGCGTGAACACGATCAGCTCGCCGCCCGCCGTGACCTCGCCGGTGACGTACCGTGGACGTCGGCTGCAGCCGAGCGCGAGCGTCACCACCACGATCGCGACCAGCGCGACCCTCGTCATCCTCGTCACGACGAACCTCCCTCTTCTCCGCAGCATGCGGACCGACACGGGCCGCACGGCGCGTGGACGCGGCGCGATTTCGCGCGATTCAAAAGGAAATTCGAGGGAAGATCGGGCACGCGCCGTCGTAGCGGTGGGGCTGCGACGACCCGGTCGCAGGTGGGGCCCGAATTCCTCGCCGCTGGAGCGCCGCGCACTCCGCGCCGGAGCCCGCGAGGCTCCACGGCCGAGAGCGCGCGCGTTCGCGCTGTGTTTTCGCGATGCGAGAAGCCGGCACGAGCGTTGCGGAGCGGCAGCGATGTCGGCGACGATGCCCACGCTGGAGGGAAGAACCGTGTCCGAACGGCGAGTGGCCCTCTGGGCCTTCTGCAGGCTCGGCATCTGCGCGCTCGGCATGTGCGCGCTCGCGCTCGCGGGCTGCACGGGGGACATCGGCGGCGCGCCGGCGGGTCCCGAGGGCACCTCGCGCGAGCCGGTGCCGCGTCCACCCGGGACCCCGAGCACCGAGGCCTGCGGCGAGCCCGCGCTCGGCGGTCGCGCGCCGCTGCATCGCCTGACGCACGACGAGTACGATCGCAGCGTCGGTGATCTGCTCGGCGATCTCACCGCGCCGGCGACGCGCTTGCTGCCGCGCGAGGCCGACGCCAACGACGACAGCCGCGGCTTCGGCGACGGGCTCGCCGAGGCCTACTTCGACGTCGCGGGAGACGTCGCGCGCCGAGCGACCGAGGATCTTCCCAGCCTGCTCGGGTGCGATCCCGCCGACGAGGCCGCCCGTGACGCCTGCGTCGCCACGTTCGTCGAGCGTTTCGGCCGCCGCGCGTACCGCAGGCCGGTCGAGGACGCCGAGCGAGACGCGCTGCTCTCGATCTACGCGGACGCGAAGACCGAGTGGGGGTTCACCGACGCGGTGCGTCTCGTCGTGCAGGCGATGCTGAATTCGCCGCGGTTCCTCTATCGCGTCGAGGTGCCGGCGGGCGCGGACGCGCCGCGCGGGCTCGATGACTACGAGATCGCGTCGCGCCTCTCGTACGCGCTCTGGGGCACGACCCCCGATCCGATGCTCCTCGACGCCGCCGAGCGCGGGGAGCTGTCGACCTCCGAGGGGCTCGAGGCGCAGGCGCGCCGGCTCGTCGAGCACGAGCGCGCCGAGGACACGCTCGTGCGCTACGTCGGATGGTGGGTCGAGCTCGATCGCCTCGACACGCTCGAGCGCAGCGCCACGGAGTACCCGGAGTTCGACTTCGATCGCACGCCCGCCGCGCTCGAGGCCGAGACGGAAGCGTTCATCCGCGAGGTCGTCCGCAGCGGCGGCGGTCTGCACGAGCTGCTGACCGCGTCGTGGTCGATGCTCGACGAGCACACCGCGCAGATCTACGGCGTCGAGGGCGTCACCGGGGACGCGCTGCGCCGCGTGGAGCTCGACCCCGAGCAGCGCGCCGGCATCCTGACGCACGGCTCGATCGTCGGACCGCGCGACACCGGCAGCGGCATCGGCCGCATCATCCACCGCGGCATGTTCATCCAGGCGCGCGTGCTGTGCGGGCCCGCGCTCACGCCGCCCGAGGGCATCCCCGAGCCGCCGCCGAGCGATCCGAACGCGACGATCCGCGAGGAGCTCGCGGCCCACCAGAGCGACCCGTACTGCGCGAGCTGCCACCAGTACACCGACCCGTTCGGCCTCGCGTTCGAGCACTACGACGGCCTCGGCGGCTGGCTCGAGACGCGCAACGACGAGGCGGTCGACGCGTCCGGCCAGCTCGTGGTGCCGGGCCGCTCGGGCCCGGTGAGCGAGGGAGACTTCGAGGGCGCGGTCGATCTCGCGAACCTGCTCGCCGAGCGAGAGGACGTGCGCGACTGCTTCGCGCGTCACTGGTTCCGGTTCACCCACCGCCGACGTGACCAGGACACGGATCGATGCTCGATCGATCGCATCACGGCGGCGCTCGAGAGCTCGGACGGCGACTTCCGCGAGATGCTGGTCGCGGTCGCGCTCACGGACGCGTTCCGCCTTCGGGCAGCGGAGACCGAATGACTCGTACGCTCAAGCGCAGGGCGCTCCTCTGCGGCGCCGGGGCCGCGATGTCGCTGCCCTTCCTCGAGGCGATGCTGCCGCGAGGCCGCTCGGCCGCGCAGGATCGCGAGATCCCGAAGCGCGTCGTGTTCTTCTTCTCGTCCAACGGCGTGATCCGCGACCAGTGGGCGCCGAGCGGCGAGGGCTCGACGTTCGAGCTCGGCAGCTCGCTCGCCTCGCTCGAGCGGCACCGCGAGCGGCTCCTGATCCTGCGCGGCGTCGACATGGCGTCGGCCAACGAGGTGCGCGGCGAGGGCGGCAACGGGCACGACGTCGGCATGGGCCACGCGCTGACGAGCATGCCGATCGTGCAGGGACCGGGCGGCGTCGGCGACTTCGGACACCTCGTCGACGGCGCGGCGTCGGGGCCCTCGTTCGATCAGGTGCTCGGCGACGTGCACGGGGTCGGGACGCGCGTGCCGACGCTCGTGCTCGGCGCGAAGCATCGGCCGAGCGACGTGCGGCCGCTGACGACGTTCCTCTCGTACCGCGAGCCGCGCGATCCGAGCGCCGATCGTCGGGCTCGCGCGGTCGCGCCGATCGCGGATCCCGCGCGCGCGTTCGACACGCTCTTCGGTGACGGAGCGCCGATCGGAGATCCGGCGCGGGAGCGCGAGGCCGCCCAGCGAGCGTTCCTCGCGGAGCGATCGCTCGCCGACTACGAGCGGCTCCGTCCCCGGCTGTCGGCGGAGGATCGCGGTCGCCTCGACGAGCACGTCGAGCAGCTCCGCGCGCTGCGAGAGCGCATCGCGGGCGGCGGCGCGGTGAGCACCTGCGAGGCTCCCACTCGCCGCGTCGAGGGCGACTTCGGCGGGACGGTCGACATCCAGACCGATCTCGCGGTCGCCGCGATGCGCTGCGATCTCTCTCGCGTGGTGCTCCTGCAGTGGTCGACGGGCCAGTCGGGCGAGCGCTTCCCCGCGGTCGGCGTCGACGACGCGCACCACGGCATCTCTCATCACCGCGGCAACGCCGCGATGATCTCGGATCAGCGCGACATCGATCGCTGGTACGGCGACCGCTTCGCGACCCTGCTCGATCGCCTCGCCGCGGCTCCTGCCGAGGACGGCGGCTCGCTGCTCGATCACACGGTCGTGCTGTGGATGCACGAGCAGTCCGACGGCGACCGCCACACCAAGTCGGACATGCCGTACCTGATCGCCGCCGGCGCGCAGACGGCGATCCGCACGAACCGCTACGTACGCCACAGCGGCGCCTCGCACAGCGAGCTGCTGGTCGGCATCGCGCACGCGATCGGCCGCACCGAGATCACCCGCTTCGGCCACCCCGACGTCTTCGACGGCCCCCTCGGCGGGCTGACGTAGGCCCCGCGCGCGCGTCGGAGAACGAGCCGCGCGCCGAGCGCTTCAGTCGATCGCCGCGGCGATCGAGCGCAGCATGTCGACGCGCGCCCTGAGCTTCGCCGACGAGGTGTCGAGCCCGGGCTTGTGGAGCATCAGCTTGCCGTCGTAGAGGATCCCGCCCGCGGCGACGAGCTGGAGGAGCGCGGCGCGGCGCGCTTCGGTCAGGTACGCGCGCGTGCCCTCGACGTCCCGCGCCTCCGCGAGCACGGCGCCGTCGAAGGACCCGTCGCCGGTCAGGACGCGCGTCGCTCCCTCGGACACGCCCCCGAGCATCCTCTTCTTCGTCGCGCCGAAACCGTCGGGCGGCTTCGTGTGCAGCTCGACGATCCAGCGCTCCTCCTGGACGCCGCCGTTCCCCGGCTGCGCCGTCATCGTGAGCGCGCGTCCGTCGAGCGCGCCGGCGATACGATGCCCGACTCCCTCGCTCGCGTACGTCAGGCCGTTCGCTTGCGCGAGATCGCCGAGCACCTTGCGCTGCCCTCCGCGCGCCGAGCTCGCAACGAGCCCGATCACGACGATCAACAGGATCAGCCCGCCGAACCCGATCACGACTTCCATGCCGGCGAAGGTATCGAGACCCGCGAGAACCAGCAACCGAGCTCCGCGACCGCGCCTCGCGTCCGAGCAGCAGCTCTCTGACGACTTCGCGCACGGCGTGCGCGCCGGACCGGCATCCGCACCAACCGCTACGTACGCCACAGCGGCGCCTCGCACAGCGAGCTGCTGGTCGGCATCGCGCACGCGATCGGCCGCACCGAGATCACCCGCTTCGGCCACCCCGACGTCTTCGACGGCCCCCTCGGCGGCCTGACCTGAGCACAGCTCTCCGTGCAGGTGCGCGAGCTCCGCGCGTTCAGCGATCGCCTTCGCCCGAGCGCTCCCGGGGAAACGACCGGGCCCACCGCCGTTGCGCGATTCGAGCGTGCGCCAGGCGCTGCGCGGCGGTCGGATAGCGCTTGGTGTACCAGGCGATCAGCTCCTCGATCCCGCGACGCTCCTCGTCGCCGATCGGACCGTCGGCCCACGCGCGAAATTCCTCGACGGACAGGGTTCGCTCCGAGAGCGCGCGCACGCGACGAATCGCTTCGGGATCGACGTCGACTCGGAAGCTCATCGGCGCGACTCCTTCAGCGCGCGCAGCAGCCGGATGTCCTCCGCGTCCTTCGGGCGCGCGGCGAACCGCTTGGTCGCGATGAGATCGTCGATCGAGGGCAGCGCCAAACGCGCGCCGGAGCCGACATCGACCGTCTCGCGGCGCTCCCAGACGTCATCGAACCGCACGTGCTCGCCGTCGATCGTGGAGACCTGGCGCGCGACGAGCACGTCGACGTGCTCCCCGTTCTCGAGCACGTAGCGGCCGGCGACTCGCGCCTCCTCGGCAGATCGAGTCGGGTAGAGCTCGAGGTGCTTCACCGCGTCGTTCAGCAGCGTGATGTCGTCGCGGTGCGTCCAGAAGTCGTAGTCCTGCGTCATCACCGGCAGCCCGAGCGCGATCAGGGCGCGACGTCCGATCAGGAGCGAGCGCGCGCCCGACTGCGCGATCGCGCGGAAGAACTCGGCCTCGTCGAACGGATCCGCGTCCACCCGACGATCGTGCCCCGACCGTGCGATCTCCGCCACCGCGCGCCGGAGGGCGCGCACGGGAGCGACCGGAGCGGGCTCACTCTGACGGCGCGCAGCGGACGGACTAGAATCTGCCGGTGGACCCCGCGCGGAAGCTCGCGACCTACGACGATCTGCTCGCGCTCGGAGAGGACGAGCGCTTCGAGATCCTCGATGGCCAGCTCGAGGCGCTCCCCGCGCCGAGACCGCGTCACTCCAAGGTGCAGCGCGCGCTCGGGCGGTTCGTCGGAGGACCGTTCGACGACGACGATGGCTTCGGCGGTCCCGGCGGCTGGTGGATCTTCATGGAGGTCGACGTCGAGCTCGCCCGACACGAGATCGTGCGCCCGGACCTCTCGGGGTGGCGGCGCGAACGGCTGATCGTCGTCGACCAGCGGCCGTTCTCCGTGGTCCCCGACTGGGTCTGTGAGATCGCGTCCCCCTCGACGGCCGCGCGGGATCGCGTGCTCAAACGCCGCCTCTACGCCGAGCACGGCGTGAAGCACTACTGGATCGTCGATCCCGAAGCGCGCACGCTCGAGGCGCTCGCGCTGCGCGACGGGAGCTGGGTCGATGCCGGTGCCTACGACGACGGAGCCGTGGCGCGCATCGCACCGTTCGAGGCGATCGAGCTCCCGGTCGGACGTCTGTTCCTGCCGCGCCCCCCGGGCGAGCCGATCGATCCCTGACGAAGCTGTCGCGAGGTCAGAGCGCGATCGCGCCGAGCAGGGGCACGGTGCCGACTCGGACGCTGCGGTCTTCGGCGCAGAGGGAGTCGACCAGGCGGGGCATCTTCATGCCGGGGAGCGCTCGGGCGGCGGTGTCGAGAGGCCGGAAGAAGTCGTCCCAGTGCGACAGGAGGATCGCGCCCGGGCGGAGCGCGCTCATGACCCGCGGCGCGAAGCGCTCGGTGGTGGTCCAGCCCGCGACGCAGAGCAGGACGAGATCGGCGTCGCGCTCGGGCATCGCGTCGAGCAGCTCGGCGCTGCCGAGGTGGTAGATGCGCTTGCCTGCGACCCGCACGTCGACGCTGAACACCGCGCCGCACTTGTAGTGGCGCGCGCCGGCGGGGACCTGATCGCAGTCCGAGATGTCGCCGGGGAGCGGGATGCGGCCGAGCGCGAACGCGGAGTGCACGCTCGGCACGAAGCGCAGCTCGAAGGGCCCCACCTGCACCCGATGCGGCTCGCGACCGGCGCTCCGCTCGACGTCGACGATCTGCGCCGGTGGGATCCCCGCCGCGCGGCAGAGGTGCACGCACGAGCGCGAGCCGTACACGGTCGCGCCGGTCAGCCGGGCGATCGCGGGGACGTCGAGCGCGTGGTCGAAGTGCGTGTGGCCGGTGACGATCGCGTCGGCGCGCGGGACGTGGCGTCGCACCGCCGCGAGGTCGCTCTCGAGCGGCGAGCCGAGCACGCGCCAGAGCGAGCTGCGCGTGACGTACGGATCGATCAGCACGACGGTTCCCTCGTGCTCGAGCGCGAACCCCGCGGTGCCGAGCCAGGTCACGTGGATCGGCGCGCGGCCGGTGGGCACGACGAACGCGGAGGGCGCGAAGGCGAGGTCCTCGGGGCGCATCTGGCTCGTCACTCCGGGCGCGGGACGAAGGTGCCGTGCGCTTCGAGCGCGCGCTGTGCCTCGATCAGCGCGGCGCGGCGCGCCTGCGCGGTGCGGACCTGCGGATGTCCGCTCTGGCAGCTGACCGAGAGCTCGGCGAGACGTCGATCGACGTCGGCGATCTGCGCGAGCACCCACTCGAGAATCCGCGCCCGATCGACGGCGGGCCGCGGCGTGGACGAGGCGAGCAGGTCGCGCTCGGCAGAGGCCAGCATCACGCGCTGCTGCACGACGTCCGCGTGCCGCTCGCCGTAGGCGATCCGCAGCGCGCGCAGGCGCGCCCAGCGCTCGAC
>JALYRN010000301.1 GCA_030855295.1 Myxococcota bacterium
CATCAGCGCTTCGCCGACGCGCGTCGCCTCCCACGAGAGCGGCGCGCGCACGTCGTCCGGCGGATCGAAGCCGAAGCCCCACGTGAACTCGGCCTCGCCGCCGTTCGGCCTCGCGAAGCGCGCGCGCGACGCGACCTCGAGCACGCACTGCTCGGCCTGTCGATCGCCGAGCGTCGTCTGCGCCGGATAGACCCACGCCACCGTGCCGTCGACGTGGATGCGGAACGCGAGCCGCACGTCGCCGCCGAGGAATTCCACGTCCGACATGCGCGGCTCGAGGCAGCGCAGGAATTGGCCCATCCGGGGCTGCAGCGCGTTGTCGACCTGGTCGGCGCGGATGGTCCCCATCAGACCGGTCATCGAGCTGCCGTCGTCGCGCTCGGGCTCGCGCTCCTCGCCCGCTGTCGCATCGCCACGCGCCGCGGTCTCGGTCGGCTCCGCGCCGCCTCCGCAGCCGCCGACGAGCGCCAGCGCGATCCCGTAACCCCACGCCCAGCGATGCCGCATCCGTCGACCTCCCATGGCCCCGTGACGGGCCCGCCATGGATGGCCAGCCCGGGCGGAAAGCTTCACGCCTTCAGTGCGTTCGCTGCAATCACGATTCGCTGGATCTCGCTGGTGCCCTCGTAGATCTCGGTGATCCGGGCGTCTCGGTAGTGGCGCTCGACGTCGTACTCGGTCGAGTAGCCGTAGCCGCCGTGGATCTGGATCGCCTTGTGGGTGATCCGCGTCGCCGCCTCGGACGCGAAGAGCTTCGCCATCGCCGACTGCTGGGTGTGGCGCACGCCCTGGTCCTTCATCCACGCCGCGCGCAGCGTCAGCAGGCGCGCCGCCTCGAGCTCGGTCGACATGTCGGCGATCATGAATTGGATCGCCTGCTTGTTCGCGATCGGCTCGCCGAACGCCTTGCGCTCCTTGCTGTAGGCGATCGCCTTCTCGAGCGCGGCGCGCGCGATGCCGAGCGCCTGCGCGGCGATGCCGATGCGCCCGCCGTCGAGCGTCGACATCGCGATCTTGAAGCCCTGCCCCGGCTCGCCGAGCTGCTGCGACTTCGGCACCTTGCAGTTCTCGAAGAACACCGTGCACGAGTGCGCCGCATGGATGCCGAGCTTGTGATCGCGCGGGTTCTGCGTGAACCCCGGCGCGCCCTTCTTGATGATCAGCGCGGTCGTGCCGCGCGCGCCCGCCGCGCGATCGCTCGCGACGAAGAGCACGATCGTGTCGGCGTGGGGCCCGTTGGTGATCCAGTTCTTCGCGCCGTTGACGATCCAGTGATCGCCCACGCTCTCGGAGACGACAGCCTCCGCGACCGTCTCCATGTGGCTCGCATCGCTGCCCGACGCCGGCTCGGTGAGCCCGAAGCAGCCGAGCTCCTTGCCGCTCGCGAGCGGCGCGAGGAACTCCTTCTTCTGCGCGTCGCTGCCGAACTTGCTCAGCGGATCGCAGACCAGCGAGTTGTTCACCGACATGATCACGCCGGTCGACGCGCACGCCCGCGAGATCTCCTCCATCGCGAGCGCGTACGACACGGTGTCGAACCCCGCGCCCCCGTGCGCCTCGGGCACCGCGACGCCCATCAGCCCGAGCTCGCCCATGCGCTTCACCAGCTCCGTGGGCCAGCGATGCTCCTTGTCCAGCTCGCGCGCCTTCGGCTCGACCTCGCGCAACGCGAAGTCGCGCGCCATCTGCTGGACCATTCTCTGTTCTTCGGTGAGCTCGAGCTGCATAGGGGCGCGAATCTAGAGGGCACACGAGGCACTGGGCAAGGCGAGGCGACCGTTTGGGGGTCTCGGGGCCGCGCCTACGTGTTCGAGGGTGACGAAGGGAGCGACGGCGCCGAGCGTGCTCGCGGACCTGTTGGACCGCGAGCACGGGGCGTTGCTCGATCGCTTTCTGGAGCTGCTCTACGCGAGCTCGGTGCCGCCGAGCATGGATCGCGAGCGCGCGCTCGACTCGGCCGGGAAGCTGCTGCGCGAGCCCGCGGCGGCGCTCCGCGCGCCTCCGCGCGAGAACGATCTCGATCCGGATCCGGATCTCTCGTCGAGCGCGACCGAGCACGGCGAGCAGCGCTTCGAGATCGGGGTCGATCTGCCGACGATGGTCCGGGAGTACCGGGGCCTGCAGGAGGCCGTGTTCGAGCTGATCGAGGCCACGCCCGAGTGCCGCGTCACGATCGACGAGCTCCGCGCGCTCGCGCGCTTCATCATGGGCGCGACCGCGAGGGCGGCGGAGTCCTATGCGCGCGCGCGGGATCTCGAGATCGACCGGCAGACGACGCGTCACATCGGCTTCCTGGCGCACGAGCTCCGCAACCCGCTCGGCTCGATCGCGCTCGGCCTCGCGATCTCGAAGGAGTCGGGCGAGCTGAAGCCGAGCCGCACCGTCGGCGCGATCGAGCGGGGCGTCGCGCGGCTGCAGGAGCTGGTCGACGGAGCGCTGATCGAGGTGCGGCTGCGCGAGAGCGGCGAGATCCAGCGGGAGCGGCTCGACCTGCGGGAGCTCGTGCGGGACATCGTCGAGATCGCGATCCCGGAGATCGAGGCGAAGGACCAGCGGGTCGAGCTCACGCTCGACGAGGAGGGGGAGATCGACGCGGATCGACGGCTCCTGCGCTCGGCGCTCTCGAACCTCGTCCGCAACGCGGTCAAGTTCAGCGTGCGCGGAGGCACCATCCACGTGCGCACCCGAGCGACCGAGGGCCGCGTGATCATCGAGGTCGAGGACGCGTGCGGCGGCCTCCCCGACGGCGCGGTGCAGAAGATGTTCGACCCCTTCGTGCAGCAGGGCCGGGACCGGAGCGGCTTCGGCCTCGGCCTCGCGATCGCGAGCCAGGCCGTGCGCGCGCACCACGGCACCATCCGCGTGCACGATCTCCCGGGGCACGGCTGCGTGTTCGCCCTCGACATCCCCATGCACGACCCCTCGGAGACCGAGGAGCGCAAGGGCACACCTTGACGCCACTGCCCGTTCTCGTTAGTGATCGCGCTCCAGTCACGCGGGCTTAGCTCAGTTGGTAGAGCGTCAGCTTCCCAAGCTGAATGTCGTCGGTTCGAGTCCGATAGCCCGCTCAAGAATTCGCGTGTGAAAACGACCCGTTGAGGCTCCGCCCTCAGCGGGTCGAGTCGCGCGTGCACAGGGCTGTGGACAGCCTGTGGACAGCGGCGCTCTGCCCCCTGCGCTCAAAGTCCCTTCTCGAGCGTCTCGGCGACGACGGCGAGCAGAAGCCTCGTGTCGATCGGCTTGGTCAGGACGCGCGAGCACCCGGCCTCGAGCGCGAGGTCGTGCTCGCGCGCGTGCACGTGTGCGGTGCAGGCGATGATGCAGATGCTCGCGGTCGCCGGGTTGCTCTTCAGCGCGCGAGCGACGTCCCACCCGGACAGCACGGGAAGCGAGAGATCGAGCAGCACCACGCGGGGCAGGACCTCGCGCGCCAACGCGAGCGCCTCCCCGCCATCGGCGGCGACGACGACCTGGTGACCGGCATCGGTCAGGAGCTCACACAGCATCTCGCGGGCGTCGTCGAAGTCGTCGACCACCAGCACCACGGGAGCGCGCTCGTCCTCGATCACGCTCGCGGAGTATGGACGCTTTTCATTGGATGACAAACGATCGGCGCGCGTAGCTCAGCAGAAGGGCGGCGGAGCCCGGCGAGGACGGTCTGGAGCGCATGCTCGATCGTCTGGGCGCGCACCGGCTTCACGAGCATCATGTCGCAGCCGGGACAGATCTGCTTCGCCGACTGGCCGCCGGTGGCCTGGCCGGTCACCGCGATCACGATCGCGTCGCGCGTGCGCGGGTCCGCTTTGATCCGAGCGGTCGCCTCGCGACCGTCGAGCTCCGGCATCGCGATGTCCATCAGCATGACGTCGGGTCGGAACGCGATCGCGCGCTCGACGGCTTCCCGTCCGTTCTCGGCGCACAGGGACTCGTAGCCGAGATCCTCGACCATCACCGCGAGCATCTCGCGGGCATCCGGGTAGTCGTCGGCGATCAGAATGCGGGCAGGCACGGACGACCCACATAGTGACGACGCCGCCGAACACCCACCTTCCCCCCGATCAATTGCCGCGCCGACGCGTGCGCGCCGCCGGTCCTCGACTGGGGGGCGGTTGAGATGCGTCGCACGGGGGACGATGTCACCCACACCAACGCAGGTCGGATGCGAATGCCACGCGCGCCGCGGAACACACCGCACTCTCTCGGTCGCTTCGCTCGGCCGCGCCGCGCCGCGGCAGCGGCGTGCTCGAGATCACGCGACCGATCGCGGCCCCGATCCCACGTGCGCGGCTGATCCTGGTGGTCGACGATCACGAGGACGTCCGCGAGCTCGTCGCCGAGGTGCTCCGGGGGCACGGCACGCAGGTCGCGGCCGTGCCGTCCGTCGCGGCCGCGCTCGAGGTGCTCGGCACGCTGGCCGTCGACGTCGTCGTGACCGACTTCTCGATGCCCGGCGCGAGCGGGCTCGACCTGCTGCGCGAGATGCGCGACGACCCTCGGTGGAGCCGGATCCCCGCGGTGCTGATCTCCGCGCACGAGGATCGCCAGGAGCTCCAGCGCCAGGCGTTCCTCGTCGGCGCGGAGTTCCTCTCGAAGCCGTTCGCGTTCGACGACCTCGAGCGCGCGATCGGCGCGCTGTGCGCGCGCGACGCAGACGCGGCGCGAGTCGAAGTCCCCGCCGAAGACTGACGGACACCGCGGCTGTCGGCGGCGGATTCGGAGGTCGGGCGGCCCCCCCAACCGGCGCCGCCCGACCTCGGACATTGGTGGTCACGGAAGGTGCCCGCCCCCCCCGGCCCTCGGCACCACGTTCCGTGACCTGGCTTCGACTTAGTACCCGATCGAATGCCTCCAAGAACGCATCGACGATACCCCAGCTGTGGACAGGCTGTGGACGAAACGCAGGTAGTGACTCCAGACGCGAATGCCGCGACAATGGAGCCGTGGCCAGCGCCTCGCGACGACCGACCCCGGCAGCGCCCCTGCCCGAGACCATCCCGGCGCCGGCCGCGATCCCGACGGTGCCGGCGCCTCCGATCGATCGGACCGCGGTCGATCGGAGCACGATCGATCGGCCTGCGATCGATCAGCCTGTGTCCGTCGAGCGACCGCGGGGGCCGCGCCCGCGACGGCGCGCGCCGACGGTGTCCGAAGAGTTCGACGCGCCGACGCGCCACGATCCGCGCCGCGAACCCGAGTGATCGAGCGCGGCGTTCGTCGTAGCATCGCGCGCCCCGCCTGCGCAGGCATCGCGGCGTAGACGAAAGGACGGCGAGTGTTCGGCGAGTGGCTCCACTATGCGCTGCGTCTCTTCCACCTGATCGCGGGGATCATGTGGATCGGCACGTCCTTCTACTTCGTGTGGCTCGACTTCAGCTTCGAGAAGCTCGCGGAGGAGAAGGAGGGGGTCGAGGGCGAGACGTACATGGTGCACGGCGGCTTCTTCTACCGCGTGGAGAAGCAGCGCCCGATCGTGCTGCCCAAGACGCTGCACTGGTTCAAGTACGAAGCGCTGCTGACCTGGGTGAGCGGCGTGTTCCTGCTGCTGCTCGTGTACTGGACCGGCGGCGGGCTCGCGCTCGTCGACTACACGCGCTTCGCGATGCACCCGCACGCCGCGATGGCGGTCTCCGCGGGGACGCTGATCGTCGGCTGGGCGGTCTACGACCTGCTGTGGAAGCTCGTGGGCCCGCGCGCGCCGAAGGTCGCGCTGTTCGCGTCGCTCGCGTTGCTGCTCGCCGCGATCTACGGACTCTGCGCGATCTTCCCCGGGCGCGCGGCGTTCATCCACGTCGGCGCGATGCTCGGCACGATCATGGTCGCGAACGTGTGGATGCGGATCCTGCCGGCGCAGCGGCGGATGATCGCGGCGCGCATCGCCGGCCAGGAGCCGAACTGGGCGGAGGGCGCGGCCGCGAAGCATCGCTCGCTGCACAACAGCTACGTGACGATCCCCGTGCTCGTCACGATGATCTCGAACCACTTCTCGGCGGCGTTCGATCATCCGCAGAACTGGGTGCTGCTCTCGATCCTGTGCGTCGTCGGGGCGAGCGTGCGCCACCTGATGATCACGGTGGAGCGCAAGCAGACGGCGTGGTGGGCGTTCGCGCCGGCGCTCGGCGGGATGATCGGCCTGGTCGCGCTGACGATGCCGGCGGAGCGACCGGTGGACACCGGTCCGCCCGTCGCGTTCGCCGAGGCCAACGACATCATCACGAGGCGCTGCCGCTCGTGCCACTCCGCGACGCCGACCGACGACGTCTTCCACACGGCGCCGAACGGCGTGACCTTCGACACCCCCGCGAGCGTGCAGGCCTACGCGCCGCGCATGCGCCTGCGCGCGGTCGAGGCGCGCACGATGCCGCTCGCGAACAAGACCGAGATGACCGAGGACGAGCGCGAGACCCTGCGCCGGTGGATCGATCAGGGCGCGCGCCTGCAGTGATCCCGATCGCGCGGCGTTGGCGGGCCGACGCGGTGCGCGTTAGCGTGGATGCATGTGCCGGAACATCCGTGTGCTCCTCAATTTCGAGCCGCCGACGACCGAGGACGAGATCCACGCGGCCGCGCTGCAGTACGTGCGCAAGGTGAGCGGCACGCGCGCGCCGTCGCAGGCGAACCAGGCGCGCTTCGACGCCGCGGTCGAGCGCATCACCGAGGCCACGCGCGAGCTGCTCGAGACCTTCGAGGTGCGCTCGCCGCCGCGCACCCGCGAAGCCGAGGCCGCGAAGGGCAAGGCGCGCAACGCCAAGCGCTTCGGGCGCATCGACCTCTGATCGGCGACCGGGATGCAGAGGTGAGCGAGCCGCTACGACGTCGACCGCACCTCGGGCTCGATCTCGCGAAGCCGGACGCGGGTCGTGGGCTCGTGGTGATGGAGCTGCCGGCGCACAGCCCGCTCGCGGGGCGCGTCGCCGTGGGCGCGAGGCTGCTCGCGATCGACGAGCACGCGATCGACACGCTCGACGCCGCGCGCGATCGCATCCGCGCGCTGCGGGTGGGCGATGCGTGCGAGGTGCTCTTCGACTCGGGCTCGGTACGCTGCGTGCTCGAGCCGCTGCCGCTCGAGCCGATGGCGCACGGACGCATCGAGCTCGGCGAGGTCGACTGCGGAGGGCACCGGCTTCGGTCGATCTGGACGTTCCCCGAAGGGCGCGGGCCCTTCCCCGTCGTGTGGCTGCTGCCGAGCGCGAACTGGCTCTCCGAGGAGCACACGCAGGAGCTGTGGCACCCGACGCTGAAGCTGGTGCAGGCGCTGACGCAGCTCGGCCTCGCGACGCTGCGCGTCGATCGCAGCGGGCTCGGCGACAGCGGCGGGCCGCCGTGCGTCGACACCGATCTCGAGACCGAGCTCGCGGAGCACCGCGCCGCGCACGCGCACCTGCTCGGGCATCCGGACGTGGATCGCGCGCGCGTGCACCTCTTCGGGCGCAGCCTCGGCGGCACGCTCGTGCAGCTGCTCGCGCACGAGCTCGCGCCGCGC
>JALYRN010001201.1 GCA_030855295.1 Myxococcota bacterium
GACGTGCACGCCGCGCAGCTCGAGCGAGTCGACGGTCGTGACCTCCAGCGGCCCGCGATCGAGCGCGCGCGTCAGGCGCGCGACCAGCGCCTCCGCGTGGCCGTGCACGCGCGCCTTGCGCGCGACGAAGTCGATCGTGCCGCCGTTGGTCGGCAGCACGATCGGCAAGCTCGCGCCGCGGCGCTCGATGATCGGCAGCGCGGCGTTGAGCGCGCAGTGCAGGGCCCCGTCGCCGCCGTCGCAGATCAGACACGCGAGGTCGTCGCCGAGGACGCGCTCGAGGATCGGCGCGAGCTCCTCGACGGCGCGCGTCACGTGGACCTCGCCGCGCGCACCGAGCAGCTCGCGCAGCCGAGCGGTGCGATCGCGGCGGCGGTTCTTGCGCGAGTGCGGGTTGAGGACGAGGGCGACGCGCGACATCTGCGCGGCAGTGTAGAGGACGCGGCGGAACGCATACGCGAGTATACGGTTTGTCCGGCCGGCGACGTTGACCAGGCCCATGTTTCACGGCAAATCACGCTCGCATCGGAGGTGCTTCGTGATGTCTCCTCGTCTCGTTCCCGTATACGCGATCGCGTTCCTGATCATCGCGTGCAGCGACCGCGCCGAGGTGGAGCCCGAGCGCGACTCCGGCGTCGATGCGTCGTCGTCCACCGGTGACGACGCGGGCCCGATCGCGAGCGACGGAGGCCCGCCCGAGGCGGACGCGGCGATCGCCGACGACGGAGGCGTGATCGGGGACGACGCGGGCCCGATCGCGACCGACGCCGGTCCGAGCGACGCCGGTCCGGCCGACGGCGGCATCGCCTGCGAGCTCGGCGCGCTCTGCAACGACGCGAACCCCTGTCCTCCGGAGCAGGTCTGCTACGGGTCGGGCGGCGACGGATTCTGCGCGCCCCTGGTGCCCGAGTGCGGAGGCTTCGCGATGATCGACTGCACGGCGGGACGTCGCTGCATCCGCGGCGGCGGCAGCTCGCTCGGCTACTGCGCGACGCTCGAGGAGTCGTACTGCATCTGCGAGAGCGCGCGCACGCACGGCATCACCACCGACGGGTGCTCGTGATCGCGCGCGCCGCATAGTAGTAGTCGGCCCATGGGCGAGCGGATCTCTTTCGACACCACGGGCCACGTCGCGCGCATCGCGCTCGACCGCACGAACAAGCGCAACGCGTTCGATCTCACGATGCTCCGTGAGCTCGCGGAGGCGTACACGACGTTCGAGGACCGAGACGATCTCCGGTGCGCGGTGCTCTGCGCGAACGGCGATCACTTCACGGCCGGGCTCGATCTCGCGGAGGTCGGGCCCGCGGTCGCGTCCGGCGCGGCGCTGTTCCCGGAAGGGCTGGTCGATCCGCTGGGCCTCTACGGGCGCGTGCGCAGCAAGCCGGTCGTGATCGCGATCCAGGGCACGTGCCTGACGATCGGGATCGAGCTCGCGCTCGCGTGCGACGTCGGGGTCGCGTCGAGCGATGCACGCCTCGGGCAGATCGAGATCAAGCGCGGCATCTTCCCGTTCGGCGGCGCGACCATCCGCCTGCCGGCGCGCGCGGGATGGGGCAACGCGATGCGCTGGCTGCTGACCGGCGATACGTTCGACGCGCCGGAGGCGCTGCGGCTCGGCGTCGTGCAGTCGATCGTGGAGCCCGGTCGGCAGATCGAAGCGGCCATGGCCATCGCCGAGACGATCGCGAAGCAGGCGCCGCTCGGCGTGCGCGCCACGATCGAGAGCGCGCGCGTCGCCGACGCGAAGGGCGAGGCCGCGGCGGCGACGGCGCTGCTCGGGCAGGCGCAGGTGCTGATGGCGAGCGACGATGCGCGCGAGGGGCTGATGTCGTTCCTCGAGCGGCGCGAGGGCAAGTTCACGGGGAAGTAGGCGGCGCAGCGTGGGCGGATGCCCTCGAGCGCGTGGTCGCCTGGCCGCGCGCCCTGCGTGGCGCTCGCGGTTTCTGGCTCGCGCGCGTACGGCACGACGCGTGCGGGGTGCGCCGCATGACCTCCCGTCCAGCGCTCGTGGTGTCGGTGCTGATCCTCGGGATCGGGTGTGCACGGCCGGCGGCGGAGCGCGTCGACGACGCCTCGGTCGATGCGCAATCCGTCGGCGACGCGGAGTGGGTCGATCGGTCGGCGGCGGACGCGAGCGTCTCGGCCGCCCCGGTGCTGACGCCTGCGCCCGCGTCCGCGAGCGCCCCGCCCGCGTCCGCTGCCGCACCGCCGCCCACGACCGCGCCCACGACCGCGCCCACGACCGCGCCCACG
>JALYRN010000302.1 GCA_030855295.1 Myxococcota bacterium
GGCTGGACCCCCGCGCGGCTCGCGGAGAAGCCGACCGGCAAGCGCGACGGCTGGTGGAACCTCGACGCGCCGAGCGACTCGTTCCTCGACGAGCTGGTCACCTGGCGCGAGCTCGGCGCGGTGCGCTGCCATCACACCGACGACTTCATGCGCTACGAGGGGCTGCCGGCGTGGGCGCGCGCGACGCTCGAGGCGCACGCGAGCGATCCGCGCCCGGCGATCTACGATCGCGCGACGCTCGTGCGAGGCGAGACCGACGATCCGGTGTGGAACGCCGCGCAGCGACAGCTCGTCTCGGAGGGCCGCATCCAGAACTACCTGCGCATGCTCTGGGGCAAGCGCGTGATCGCGTGGACACGGCATCCGCGCGAGGCGTTCGATCTCCTCGTCGAGCTCAACGACCGCTACGCGATCGACGGTCGCGATCCGAGCGGCTGGCTCAACATCGGCTGGGTGTTCGGCGCGTACGATCGTCCGTGGGGGCCGCAGCGCCCGATCTACGGCAGCGTGCGGTACATGACGAGCGACTCCGCGAAGCGGAAGCTGCGCATGCGCGAGTGGCTCGCGACGTGGAGCGAGCCGAGCGCGCCGCCGCGGCAGCTCTCGCTCGGCGATTGACGCCGCCAGCGCATCCGAACACCCTCGGTGCCGGCATGCTGTACGAGCTGGCTCAGCACGGAAACTTCTTCACGACGTGGCTCGCGCTCACGGTCCTGGCGTTCGGCCTGACCATGATGATGTCGGGCACGCTGTTCTATCTCTACTACTGGCGGCCCACGTTCGAGACGTGGCAGCGCAAGTCGAGCCCACACTTCCCGAAGCCCGCGATGGTGCGCCGCGAGGTGCTGCAGATGCTCAAGGGCATCTACACCGCGACCTTCTGCCCGGCGCTCGCGCTGCACCTGGTCGACGCCGGCTGGTCGCGCGCGTACGGCGGCCTCGGCGGCTACGGCGTGGGCTACCTCGTCTTCACGTTCTTCGTGGTGTGGATCGGCTCGGACCTCTACGAGTTCGCGTACCACCGCCTCGGCCACACGCGCGCGTTCTGGTGGACGCAGCACAAGCCCCACCACGCGTTCTCGAACCCCAGCCCGTTCGCGGTGATCGCCGACGACCACGTCGATCAGCTGATCCGCTCGGCGCCGATGTTGATCCTGCCGATGCTGATGCCGATCAACATGGACCTGCTCTTCCTGACGTACGGCGCGTTCTTCTACGGCTACGGCGTCTACCTGCACTGGGGCTACGAGCTGCGCTGGCCCGACGCGCACCACCCGTGGATCAACACCAGCTTCCAGCACTACCTCCACCACGCGCGCTCGACGCTGAACAAGCCGCTCCACACCGGCTTCTTCTTCAAGGCGTGGGACAAGCTGGCGGGCAGCGTCTACGAGGCCGGCCCCGAGGACTGCCTCTGCGCGCGCTGCGCGATCGCCCGCGGCGAGCGCACCCGCGAGGCCTTCGACGCGATCGACAAGCCCGACTACTCGCCCCTGCTCTCGCCCTCGTTCTGGCTCCGCGGCGCCAAGCGCCCGCCCGCAGCGATCCCCGCGGAGTGATGCTGCGGAAGCGCGGCCCTGCCGCCCCGCCCGGTCACGGGTGCAGCACGCAGCCGCCGATCACCTCGCCGGTCCACTTCGCGCGCATCGCGTCCTTCACGTCGGCGAGCGGGAACGTGTGCGAGACGTGCGGGCGGATGCGCTTCGCCTCGGCCCACTCGAGGACCTGGCGCAGGCGCGGGGCGCGGATGCTCGGGTCCTGCACCGTCGAGATCGCGGTCGGGCAGCCGAGGACGTCGAGGCCCTTCATCATGATCAGGTTGGTGGGGAGCACGTTGGCGTTCGGCGCGCCGCGGCCGCCCTTGCCCTTCGCGACGAAGGGCGTCGCCGCCCAGCCGACGATCAGGAAGCGCGCGCCGAAGCGCACGCAGCGCAGGCTCTCGATCGAGAGGTCGCCGCCGACTCCGTCGTAGACGACGTCGACGCCGCGGCCGCCGGTCAGCGCCTTGACCTGATCACGAAGGGGCGCGCTCTCCGTGCTCGCCGCCGAGATCACGTGATCGGCGCCCTGCTCGGCGACGACCGCGAGCTTCGCCTCGGAGCGGCCGGTCGCGATCACGGTCGCGCCGAGCAGCTTCGCGACCTGCACCGCGGCGAGGCCGGTCGCGCCGCTCGCGCCGTGGATCAGCACGGTCTCCCCGGCCGAGAGCCGACCTCGCGCGACCAAGCAGTGATAGGCCGTCTCGTAGTTGCCCAGCAGGTTGCACGCCTCGTCGAACGAGAGCCCGCCAGGGAGGCGGAGCACGGCCTCGCGCGGCGCGACCGCGTAGCTCGCCCAGCCGCCCCAGCGCTGGTAGTCGCCGAGCGAGCGCGGTCCCGCGAGGAAGGGATCGACCAGCACCTCGTCTCCGAGCGCGATCGAGTCGCCGACGTCCGCGCCCTTCCACGCGACGACGCCGGCGTACTCCATCCCCGGCGTGTACGGTGGGCTCGGCACGTGCTGGTACTGCCCGCTCGTCATCAGCAGATCGACCCAGCCCACCGACGCGCTCCGCACCGCGATCACCACGTCACGCGGCGAGAGCGACGCGACGTCGGGCGGGTCCATCGGCGCGACCGAGATCGCGCGCTCGATCGCGTCGGGCGGGGTCTCGCCGAATTCGGAGACGACGACGCGCTGGCCGGGAGAGAGGTCGGTGCTGTTCATGACGCCGCGATCATAGACGCGCCGTGGCGCCGCCGCGTCAACGAGCTGGAGCGCGTCTTGGTCGCCGCGCTCGGGTCGGGCTAGGCTCGTGGTCGACGGCGCTGCGCCCGTGCGTGAGCGTCGCCGTTCGTCCAGCCACCTGCGTCGGGGGTCGCGTGCGGGATCGGGGCTCGAAGATCGCGCTCGCGGCGCTGCTGCTCGCGCTCGCGGCGGGCTGCGCGAAGCAGGAGCTCGATCCACGCGTGTCGTCCATGCCGCCGGTGAGCGCGGCCGTGGCGCCGCCCGCGATCAGCGGCGGCACGCTGCTCGTCGTGGCGGACGGCGCGATCGCCGTCGTGGCCGATCCCGATCGCGATCGGCTGGTGCGCGTCGACCTCGTCGCGCGGCGGGTGCTCGACGAGACCGCCTTGCCCGAGGGCTCGCAGCCCGGTCGTCTGGTCGAGGATCGGAGCGGGCGCGTGCACGTCGTGCTCCGCGGCCGCGGCGAGGTCTTCACGTTCTGGCTCGGCTCTCCGGCGGCGGGTGAGCGGCGCGCCGCGTGCCCGATGCCGCGCGGGATCGCACACGATCCGGATCGCGACGTCGTGCTCGTGGCCTGCCGCGGCGGCGAGCTGGTGGCGCTGCCCGCGAGCGGCGGGCCCGCGATCTCGAGCACGCCGATCGCGCCCGATCTGCGCGACGTGATCGTGATGGAGGGGCGGGTCTTCGTGACGAGGTTCCGCTCGGCGGAGCTCGGCGAGCTCACGACCGACGGTCCGCCCGTGTGGCGCGCGCCCGAGCCGATCACGCTTCCGCAGGGCGAGAGCCTCGTGACGTTCGAGCCCGCGGTCGCGTGGCGCGCGATCGCGATCCCGGAGCGACGCGCGATCGCGATGGTGCACCAGCGTGCACGCGCGAGCTCCATCGAGGGCGGCTACGGGGCGCCCGCGTCGGATGCGTCGTGCCGGTCGGGCGCGGTCCACGCGAGCATCACGATGTTCTCGCTCGACGGCGAGCAGACCGGCGGCGCCGTGCTGCGGACGGCGACACTGCCGGTCGATCTCGCGTCGCACGGCGGCGACCTCGCGATCGTCGCGGCGGGCAACCAGTCGGGCGCTCGAGCGGTGTTCACGGTGAGCCAGCCGGACACGTCGCTCGATCCGCAGCTGCGCGACGGGTGCGCGCTCGCCGCGCCGCACGACGCGAGCGTCCCGATCGCGATCGCGTTCGACGGCAGCGGCGAGCGGGTCGTCCTCGAGCGCGATCCCGCCGCGCTCCTGCATCGCGGGGAGCGCATCGCGCTCGGCGGGCGCTCGGTCTTCGACACCGGGCACGCGATCTTCCACGGCAACGCGGGCGAGCACGTGGCCTGCGCGTCGTGCCATCCCGAGGGGACCGAGGACGGACGCGTGTGGCTCTTCGACGGCGTGGCGCGACGCACGCAGTCGCTCCTTCCGGACCTCACGTCGACCGCGCCCTTCCACTGGAGCGGCGACCAGCGCGACCTCGGCGCGCTGATGGGCGACGTGTTCACCCGCCGGATGGGCGGGCCCACGCTCGGCCCCGAGCAGATCACGATGCTCGGCCGCTGGATGGATCGCCTGCCCGCGCCGCGCGCCTCGGACCGCGACGCGGACGCGGTGGCGCGCGGCCGAGCGCTCTTCGAGGACGCCGCGCGGTGCGCCGAGTGCCACTCGGGCCCGATGCTCACGAACGGCCAGACCACCGACGTCGGCACCGGCGGCGCGTTCCAGGTGCCCTCGCTGATCGGCGTCTCGCACCGCCTCCCGCTGATGCACGACGGCTGCGCCGCGAGCCTCTCCGCGCGCTTCCTCGACCCCGCGTGCGGCGGCGGCGAGTCGCACGGCCGCACCGCCGCGCTCGACGCGATGGCGCTCGCGGATCTCGTGACCTACCTCGAGACGCTCTGATCGACGACGCATCATCTCGTCGCGTCAGCCTTGAGATCTCGCCGCCACCGGCCAAGGTTCGGGCGCGATGACGACATCCTCCTCAGCTCCAGCCGGCGAGGCGAGCGCGGCTCCGGTGATCGTCGAGGTCTCGGGCCTCGGCAAGACGTACGCGAGCGGTCTGAGGGCGCTCGACGACGTCGACCTGACGATCCGGCGCGGCGAGATCCTCGCGCTGCTCGGTCCGAACGGCGCCGGGAAGACCACGCTGATCGGCATCATCTGCGGCCTGGTCGAGGCGACGTCGGGGCGGGTCGTGGTCGACGGACACGACATCGTCCGCGACTACCGCGCGGCCCGCGCGACGATCGGCCTGGTCCCGCAGGAGCTCTCCACCGATGCCTTCGAGACCGTGTGGGCGACGGTCTCGTTCAGCCGCGGGCTCTTCGGCAAGCCACGGAGCCCGGCGCACATCGAGAAGGTGCTGCGCGCGCTGTCGCTCTGGGAGAAGAAGGACGCGAAGATCATGACGCTGTCCGGCGGCATGAAGCGCAGGGTGCTGATCGCAAAGGCGCTCTCGCACGAGCCGAAGGTGCTGTTCCTCGACGAGCCCACGGCGGGCGTCGACGTCGCGCTGCGCCACGAGATGTGGCAGCTGGTCCGAGAGCTGCGCGAGAGCGGAGTGACGATCATCCTGACGACTCACTACATCGAGGAAGCCGAGATGATGGCCGACCGAGTCGGCGTCATCGACAAGGGCAAGCTGATCCTGGTGGAGGACAAGGACGTGCTGATGCTCGAGCTCGGCAAGCGGCGTCTGACGCTGTCACTCCAGGGGCCGCTCGAGCAGATTCCCGCGGCGCTGTCGGGCTTCGAGCTCGAGCTCTCGGAGGATCGCTGCACGCTGACCTACAGCTTCGACGTGAAGAGCGAGCAGACCGGCATCGCCTCGCTGCTGCGCCAGCTCGGAGAGCACGGGATCGACTTCCGAGATCTGCGCACGAGCGAGAGCTCGCTCGAGGAGATCTTCGTCAGCCTCGTGAAGGGCCGCTCGTGAACATCCACGCGGTCGGGGCGATCTACCGGTTCGAGATGGCGCGCACGTTCCGGACGCTGCTGCAGAGCATCGTCTCGCCGGTGCTGACCACCTCGCTCTACTTCATCGTGTTCGGCTCCGCGATCGGCGGGCGGATGGGCGAGGTGGGCGGCGTCGACTACGCGTCGTTCATCATCCCCGGGCTCGTGATGCTGTCGCTGCTCGGCGAGAGCATCTCGAACGCGTCGTTCGGGATCTATCTGCCGAAGTGGTCGGGCACGATCTACGAGCTCTTGTCCGCGCCGGTCTCGCCGCTCGAGGTGGTCACCGGGTACGTCGGCGCCGCGGCCACGAAGTCGGTGATGGTCGGCGCGCTGATCCTCGTGACGGCGCGCGCGTTCGTCGCGTACGAGATCTTGCACCCGGTGTGGATGCTGGCGTTCCTGATCCTCACGTCGGTCACGTTCAGCCTGTTCGGGTTCGTGATCGGTCTGTGGGCCGACAGCTTCCAGAAGCTGCAGGCCATTCCGCTGATGATCGTCACGCCGCTGACCTTCCTCGGCGGCGCGTTCTACTCGATCGACATGCTGCCGCCGGTGTGGCGCACGCTCACGCTGTTCAACCCGGTCGTCTATCTGATCAGCGGCTTCCGCTGGAGCTTCTACGGCACGTCGGACGTGAGCGTCGGAATCAGCCTCGGCATGACGTTCGGATTCCTGATCGCGTGTCTGACGGCGGTGTGGTGGGTGTTCAAGACCGGCTACAACCTGCGGACCTGAGCGCGCTGGGGACGGCCGATGCCGCGCGGAAGTGATGCTCGGGATCTCGTCGACGTCGTCGCGCGCGAGCCACGAGATCGGGAGGCGGTCCACGCGCGCGAGCCGGTATGCTCCCGGGCCGTGACGCTGCGATCAGGGACCGTGCTCGGAGGCCGCTACCGCGTGCTGTCGATGATCGCGCGCGGCGGGATGGGCGCGGTCTACGAGGCGCACGATGCGCGCCTCGAGCGCACCGTCGCGCTGAAGGTGCTGCTGCCGCAGCTCGCGGACGATCGCGAGTCGCTCGGTCGCTTCGAGCGGGAGGCGCTCGCCGCCGCGCGTCTGACACATCCGGGCGTGGTCGCGATCCATGACGTCGGGACGGAGCCCGACGACACGCGCTACCTCGTCATGGAGCGCGTGGTCGGGCGCACGATCTCGCAGGTGCTCAGCGAGGGTGGACGCCTCGCGCCGGAGCGCGCAGCGGACATCACCGCGCAGGCGCTCGCGGCGCTCTCGCACGCGCACTCGCAGGGCGTGGTGCACCGCGACCTCAAGCCGGGAAACCTGATGGTCGTGCCGATCGACGGCGGCGGTGAGCACGTCAAGGTGCTCGACTTCGGGATCGCGCAGCTGAAGACGGGCGCCGCGTACGCGCGGCTCACGCAGACGGGCGCGATCATCGGCACGCCGATGTTCATGGCGCCCGAGCAGGCACAGGGCAGCGTCGCCGACGAGCGCACCGACGTCTACGCGATGGGCGTGCTCCTCTGGTGCATGCTGACGGGGCGACGTCCCTTCGGGGGTGATGCGGGCGAGCTGATCGTGCACGTGCTCCGGACGACGCCGGCGCGTGCCGACGAGGTGGCGCCCGACGTCCCTCCGGCGCTCGCCGACGTCGCCGCCACCGCCATGGAGAAAGTTCCGGCGCGCCGCTTCCAGAGCGCGGCGGCGTTCGCCGGCGCCATCCGCGCCGCGATGGAGCACGGCACGCGCACGGTGATCACGCCGGCGCGCCCGCCTTCCGAGCACGACCCCGCGACGAGCGAGCGGCCGCCGCCCTCGCCGCGGATCGCGCCCCCGTATGC
>JALYRN010001202.1 GCA_030855295.1 Myxococcota bacterium
CGGCACGCGACGTGTAAAGCGCCCGCCGCGAGGAGGTCCGACATGAGCACGTCGACACAGCAGCACATCACTCCCGCCCGCGTCACTCCCGCCCGCGCCGCCCCGGCCCGCATCGCCCCGGCCCGCGCCGCCACGTCCACGCCGAGCGCCCAGGCCGTCGCCGCCCCGGCTGACGCGATCCCGACCGGGCTGTGGCTCACCACCGCGCTCGTGGTGTTCTTCGGCGCGCTGATCGGCGTGTGCTTCTACATGGGCTCGCTCATCCGTTGAGCGCAGATCGACCATCGAGAACGTCTGCGCCTCGAGGATCACCGAAACTGTAGGCGCAGCGCGCGGACGGAAGGGGCCGGAGCGGGCGAGCCGATCAAGAGTTCGCACCCGACGATGCGCGCGTCATCTGCGCGACGCCGACGCACGCTGGCCACGCCGCCCGCGGGGCCGCACACTGAGCGTCGTGAGTGACCCTCTCCGCGCGGAAGATCTGCTTCCGCTCATCGCAAAGCTCCCGCGCGAGCAACAAGTCAAGCTCGCTAGGCTCGCGCTGAGCGCCGCGCGCGCAGGCGATGCGGCCGCATACGCGGCATCGCCCGTTTCGCCCGCCGAGCTGGGAACCGAGGACGACTCGCTCGGCTGGGACGCGGAAGGCTGGGATGAGTTCCTTACGCCGGGGTGAGATTCGCTGGTACACGTTCGCGGCACCGGACAAACGCCGGCCAGTGCTGCTGCTGACTCGCGACGACGTCATCGACGTGCTCAACGAGATCATCGTGGTCCCCGTGACCCGCACCATCCGCGGGCTGGCCACGGAGGTCCCGCTCTCGGCCGACGACGGCATGCCGACCACGTGTGCGCTCAACTTCGATCACGTGGCGCTCGCGCAGCGAGCCCGCATCGGACCTACCATGACGGTGCTGCCATCAGCACGATGGCCCGAGGTCGAGCGCGCGCTGCTCGTGGCGTGCGGGTTCGGCGCGGACTGACCCGTTTCGCCCCTCGACGTGCTCGCCGTGGCGCGGAGCTCGGCCTCGATCGTGCGGACGACGGCCTCCGCACAGACTCTCCGGGCGTTGTCGCGCCCACCGTAGGACGTCACGCTTCAGAGCGATGGCGCGCGAATACATGAGATTGCTCGAGCCGGTCGCGTGGCGGGGCATCGAGGTGCACGCGAGCGAGCACGATGAGGCGCACGTGCTTCCACCTCGGGCTCGCGCCCGAGCAATGTGACGCGCGAGCGCGAGCCATCTGCGAACGCGCTTCGCGGTCATGCGCCGCAGGTGCAGTCGAGGCAGCCGTGCTCCGCGCAGGTGCCGCACGATCGCTGCACCTGCTTGCGGAGCGCGTCGCGGGCGCGGAAGACGCGGACGCCGGCGTGGTTGCTCGTGATGCCGGCCTCCTGCGCGTAGTCCTTCACCGCGATGCCGTCGATCTCGATGCGCGTGAGCGCCTCGGCGTACTCGGGCTTGAGCGTGGCGGTCAGCTTCTTCACGCACTGACAGACCGCGCCGTGGGCCTCGGTGCCCGACTGCTCGGTCTCGAGCTCGGCCGCGAGCTCGGTCAGCGCCTTCGACGCGGTCGCGCGCCGGCGGTGGTGATCGATCACGGCGTTGCGAAGCACGCGATAGAACCAGGGGACGAGCGCCTCCTGATCGCGCAGCGCGCCCGCCTTGTCGACGGTGCGGATGAACGCGTCCTGGAGGATGTCCTCGGCGAGCGCGCGATCGCCGAGGCGCCGCTCGAGGAACGAGAGGAACGCGCGGTGGTTGTCGACCAGCGTCGCGGCGAGATCGGGGGTGGTCTCGCGGCGGGGATCTTCGTCGGTGGTGGGCTCGGTGGTCGTGGGCTCGGGCATGGTGGACCTCAGGCGAAGGAGCGGAGTCGCAGCGAGTTCAGCAGCACCGAGACGCTCGAGAGCGACATCGCTGCGCTCGCGAGCACCGGCGACAGGAGCCATCCCGTGAAGGGATAGAGCAGCCCCGCGGCGATCGGGATGCCGATCAGGTTGTAGACGAACGCCCAGAACAAGTTCTGCCGGATGTTGCGAAGCGTCCGGCGCGAGAGCCGCAGCGCCGTCGGCAGCTTCGCGATCCCGCCCTGCAGCAGCGCGATGTCCGCCGCCGCGATCGCGATGTCGGCGCCGCTGCCGATCGCGATGCCGACGTCCGCGCCCGCCAGCGCCGGCGCGTCGTTGACGCCGTCGCCGACCATCGCCACGACCCGGCCGCGCGCGCGCTCGCTCGCGACGACGGCAGCCT
>JALYRN010001203.1 GCA_030855295.1 Myxococcota bacterium
GCGCGGGCGCGTCCCTCGAGCAGCTCGACGAGCTCGGCGCGCCCGAGCGCATCGCCTTCGGCCGCCTGATCGTATGCCTCGATCGCGGCCGCGAAGTCCGCTTGCTCGAGCAGCGCGCGCGCGCGGTCCAGCGAAGCGTCTGCGCTCGCGACCGAGGCGATCCACCAAGACGCGACGCCGAGCACGACCGAGAGCCTGCGCACCACGAGCGGACGAACGTACCACGAGCCCGGAGCGGGACACGCCGCGACGACGACGCCGAGGCGCGCGCACGCGCGAGATGGTGTTTACTCCCCGCCATGTCGAAGCGTGCGTTCGAGGGTCAGGTCGCGTGGGTGACCGGGGCGGGCAGCGGCATCGGGCGTGCGCTCGCGCTCGAGCTCGCGCGCGAGGGCGCGGTCGTCGCGGTGTCGGGGCGCCGGCAGGAGCGTCTCGAGGAGGTCGCGCGCGAGATCGAGGGCGAGGGCGGACGCGCGCTCGCGGTCCCGTGCGACGTCACCGACGAGGCCGACGTCGAGCGCGCCGTCGAGACGATCGTCGGCGCGCACGGGCGTCTCGATCTCGCGGTGGCGAACGCGGGGTTCTCGATCGCCGGCACGATCCGGAACCTGACGGCCGAGGACTGGCGCCGTCAGCTCGACACCAACGTCGTGGGCGCCGCGATCACGGCGCGGCACGCGCTGCCGCACCTCGAGCGCACGAAGGGACGCATCGCGCTGGTCGGGAGCGTGTCGGCGCTGCTGCCTTCGCCGCGCATGGGCGCGTACACCGCGTCGAAGTACGCGCTGCGCGCGATCGGGCAGACGCTCTCGATCGAGCTCGCGGGGTCGGGCGTGAGCTGCACGCTCGTGCATCCGGGCTTCGTCGAGAGCGAGATCGCGAAGGTCGACAACGCGGGCCGCTTCGACGCGAGCCGCGAGGACAAGCGACCCCGTCAGCTGATGTGGCCCGCCGATCGCGCGGCGCGCGAGATGCTCGCAGCGATCCGCCGTCGCAAGCGCGAGCACGTCTTCACCGGGCACGGGAAGATCGGCGCGGCGATCGGCCAGCACGCGCCCGGCCTCGCGCACCTGATCATGACCCGCAGCGGCGCGACGAAGAAGAAGAAGCGCAGCGACGAGGGGACGCGCTCGGCACCTTCCCCGGAGTGACCGGGCGCGCCGGCGCGGCCGCATGAACGGCGGGCGCGGCGGACCGCGGTGCTAGGATGCGCGCGTGAGTGCCGGACCGAGCGGTGGCGGACCCGCGTCGTGGACGACGGACAGCTCCGGAGCGGCGCCGACCCGCAGCGAGCCGATGGGGCAGCTCGGTCGGTACCGGCTCTGCGCCGAGCTCGCGTCGGGCGGGATGGGCACGGTCTATCTGGCGCGCGCCGACGGACCGCACGGCTTCGAGAAGCTGGTCGCGCTCAAGTCGATCCATCCGCACCTCGCGAAGGATCGCCGGTTCGTCGAGATGTTCCTCGACGAGGCGCGCATCGCGGCGCGGCTGTCGCATCCGAACGTGTGCGCCGTGATCGACTTCGGCGAGGCGGGCGGCACGTACTACCTGACGATGCCGTTCCTGCTCGGCGAGTCGCTCCACGTCGTGCAGCGCGCGCTGCGGCGCTCGAAGGACGCCGAGCTGCGCGCCGCCTCGCCGTTCGTGATCGCGCGGCTGCTCGCCGATGCCTGCGAGGGCCTGCACGCCGCGCACGAGCTGCGCGACGAGCGAGGCGAGCCGCTCGCGGTCGTGCACCGCGACGTCAGCCCGCAGAACCTCTTCGTCGGGTTCGAGGGCACGATGTCGGTGCTCGACTTCGGCGTCGCGAGCGCGCGGCATCGGCTGCACAGCACCGCGACCGGCGAGGTGAAGGGGAAGTTCTCGTACGCGGCGCCCGAGCAGCTCGAGAGCCGGCCGATCGATCGGCGCGCCGATGTGTGGTCGCTCGGCGTGGTGCTGTGGGAGCACGCGGTGCAGCGGCGGCTGTTCGCGCGCGACGATGCGGGCGCGACGATCCGCGCGGTGCTGGAGTCGCCGATCCCGCCGCTGCGGGAGCTCTGGCCGGAGGCGCCGCTGGGGCTCGAGGAGATCGTCTTCCGCGCGCTCGCGCGCGATCCTGCGCGGCGGTACGCGACCGCGCGCGAGATGGGGCGCGACCTGCTCGGGTTCCTGTCGGAAGAGGGGCAGGGGATCGGGCCTCCGCACGTCGCCGACTGGCTCGAGCGGCTGATGCCGGACGCGCGCGCCGAGAAGGCGAAGCTGATCGAGAG
>JALYRN010000303.1 GCA_030855295.1 Myxococcota bacterium
CACGTACACCTTTCGCCGCGGCACGCCCGCCCTGGGCACGTTGACCGCGAGCAGGTGCGGGACCTCGCCGCCGACCCGCTCGGGCCACCCGGCGGCGCACCAGATGGCAGCGCGCGCTTCGCGAGACAGGTCGGACGCGTTCGCGTAGAGCTTCGCGGCCACCTCGTGACGCCCGGCGTCCCAGCCTCCGATCAGCGGCAACGATGCCGACTCGGCGGCCCGGAGGAGCGCCTGCGTCTCGTCGCCGAGCGCGCAGCCGAGGGCATCGAACACGCGCTCGATGACCTCGCGCGAGCCGCGCTCGATCATCACGCGGTTGCCGCGCGCCGGCCCCGCGGCGCCCCATCGCACCGAGGCCTCCAGCTGCTCGACGTGGGCGTCGGCGAGCGCACGTCGGAGCGCCTCCGCGTCGACGCCGGAGGCGCGGGTCGCGGCGCGGACCAGCGCGATGTCGATGGCGCGACCAGCGGCTCGCACAGGGCGATCGTAGCAGCGATGGGCTCGCTCCACCGCGCGGCGCCCGCGGTATACTCGGTCGATGAGGCGCCGGTGTCGGAGCGACGATGCTGCAGCCTGAGCGGTCGATGCCGGAGGTGATCGCGGAGGTCGTCGCCCTCGCGAGCGGTGGGACGTGGCAGCTGGTCGAGATCGTGCGCGTCGAGGACGCTCTTCGGATCGTCGTCCGCGCCCCGACGTCGGCGATCTCGGTCGACGTGAAGCCTGCCGCGACGGCCGGGCGTCGCTACCGCGAGATCGGGCCGCACGCCTTCAGCTATCGGGTGTCGACCGGCGCGAGCCTGGAGCGGAGCGAGCTCGCGCAGCTCGACCGCGTGATCGACGCCCTCTCGACGCTTCCGCTCGATGCATCGCGCGACGGCCCGAAGGCGCCGGCGGTCGCGCCCCCGCCGCTGCCCGCGGTCGCCGACGTGCGCATCGGCGAGATCGAGCGCGCGGCGGGCGCGATCGGCTCGATGTCTCGCGGAGAGAGACTCGGCGTCATCGTGCGGGGCTTCCTCTCCGCCGAGCTCGTGGCGACCGCGACGTCGGCGCTCGGCGCGCTCGGCGGCGCGATGCCCGAGATCCGCAGCCCCATGTTCGGCGGGGTCGTGTACGGCCGTCCGCTGGTCGCCGCCGACGCGATGGGCGAGTACCTCGCCGACGCGAGCCGCTGCCGTGATGGGCTCGACCGCCTGTGCGGGCGCGACCCCAGCCTCGACGAGCGCCTCGCTCGCGTGCTCTCGATCCTCGGCGGCGGGCGGCGCGCGCGCCTGCCGACGGGCGCCGACGGCCGCCCTTACGCGCCCGCGACGGTCCGGTCGCTCGTCGCCGGCGATCGCATCCCTCTGCACTATGAGAACGAGACGCTCGAGCGCCCGATCATGAGCGAGCTCCGCGACGCGCTCGACCTCACGACGCTGTCGAGCTTCGTCGTGTTGCTCGCGCGCTCGGATGCCGGAGGCGCGCTGCGCTCGTACGCCGGTCACTTCGCGCAGCGCGGCGACGACTTCATCCCGCGCTCGGGAGGAGACGAGGGTGCCCGGCGCTTGCTCGAGGTCGACGGGTGCACGACGTACGATCTCGAGCCCGGCGACCTGGTGGTCTTCGACGCCGGCCGCTACTACCACGAGGTCACGACGATCGTGGGGCAGCCGAGGGTGACGCTCGGCGGTTTCTTCGCGCCGTCGCGAGACGGCTCCGAGATCTTGTTCTGGGGATGAAGACATGGCAGCTCCGGCACATCTCGCCGTCGACGCGCGCGGCGTGCCCAAGGCGCGCTATCTCTCCCCCGACTTCCTGTCGCTGGAGCTCGAGCGCATCTTCCGGCGCACGTGGCTGGTGGCGGGACCGGCGTCGGACCTCGAGCATCCCGGGTCGTTCTTCACGTTCGAGATCGCGGGCGAGTCGATCCTCGTGGTGCGCGGCGACGACGGAGCGCGCGCGTTCCACAACGTCTGTCAGCATCGAGGGCGCGCGCTGCGCGACCCGGGACGAGGGCAGGCGCGGACCTTCCGCTGCCCCTACCACCACTGGGAGTACGCGCTCGACGGCACGCTGATCGCGGTGCCCGAGGCCGCGAGCTTCGCGTCGTGCCCTCGCGCCGGCGCGGTGCCACTCGGGACCCGCGGCTCGCTGCCGATCGCGGCCTCGCGCGAGTCGCTGGGGCTCACGCCGGTGGCGTGCGAGCTGTGGCAGGGGCTCGTCTGGGTGCACCTCGGCGCCAGCCCCGAGCCGCTGTCGGAGTTCCTCGGCACGATCGGGCCGCGCATCGCGGCCTACGACCTCGCGTCCTACGTGCTCGAGCAGGATCAGACGCTCGATCTCGACTGCAACTGGAAGGTCGGCGTCGACGCGTTCAACGAGGCCTATCACCTGCGCGCGGTGCACCCCGAGCTGCTCGAGCTGCTCGACGAGACGCGCGCGACGCTCGAGCTCGAGGGCGCGCACAGCGTCATCCGCGTGCCCTTCGGCGAGCCCAGCCCGAGCGCGCCGCACCGCGATGCGATCGGCGACCTGCTCGGGCGCTGGATGCGCGACGCGGGGCTCGAACCGGAGACCTACCGCGGCCCTTTGTCGGGAGTGCGCGACGCGGTCCGCGCGACCTTGCGCGCGCGCACCGACATCGACGTGGCGGGGCTCGACGACGATCAGCTCACCGACAATTTCCAGTTCTACGTGTTCCCGAACCTGACGCTGAACGTCTACGCGACCCGCCTCATGCTGCTGCGGCATCGGCCGCACCCGACGGACCCCGGGCGCATGCTGCTCGATCAGCAGCAGTACGCTCGCATCCCCCGCGATGCGAAGCGTTCCCGCCCGACGCCCGAGGTCGGTCGCTTCGGCAGCGGCTCGCTCGGGTTCGTCACCGATCAGGACACGCACAACCTCGTGCGCGTGCAGCGCGGCATGCAGTCGAGCGGGTTCGAGCGCCTCGTGCTCGGCTCCCTCGAGCGCCGCCTCGCGCACATGCACGAGACGATGGACCGCTACCTCTTCGGCGCGTCGTCCGGCTGATCCGAGGCGATCCCGGGCGCGCGGTGCGGCAGTCGATCCCGCTCGTCGAGCGGCGCGGTGACCGCGTCGAGCAGCCCGAGCTCGCGCAGCCGTGCGATCCACCGCTGCCGCGTCGCGCTCATCGACGCATCGGCGATCCAGCTCTCGTCGAGCAGCGGGCTCCTCGACGTCGGATCGATGTGACCCCGACCGCGGAAGTCGCGCACGTGCGCGCGGCTCAGGCGATCCTGCTCGCGCAGCGCCGACTCCTCCTCGGCGGTGCGAGGATCGTGGAAGTAGAACACGCTGCCGCCAGCGCGCCCGGGCCGCCCGCCGAAGCTCGCGTGCAGCAGCCGCAGGTCGTACACGAACACGTCCCCAGGCTCCGCACGGAAGACGAACGCCGGCACGCGCTCTTCGCTGCTCGAGCCTCGCAGGAAGCGCTGGACCCTGGAGTGGTAGGGCTCGCGGTGGGAGCCCGGGATCACCCGGAGCGCGCCGTTCTCCGCTCGCAGCGGCTCGAAGTAGAACAGGAACTTCACGCCCCACTGCGCAGGTCCGGTCGTGTCGCCGTGCCAGAGGGTGTCCCCCGCGTATCGGCTCGCATCGGCCGCGATCCCCAGGGTCTCACCGGGCATGATCTGCTCGGCGATGCCGAGGAAGCGCGGATCTTCGACGAGCGCCGCGAACGCCGGCGTGCGGGCGGTCGACATCAGCGCCCACTGACGCGCTCGCCCATCGGACCCACCGTAGGCGTCGTCGAGCTCGGCTTCGAGCTCGGCCGCGAGCGACCGCACCTCGTCGCTCGAGAGCATCGCGCGCCGCACCACGAACCCGAACGTGTCGAAGTGCGCGAGCTCGTCGTCCGTCAGCACGGCGCGATCCTATCGCACGGCGGCGCGTGGTGCGCGCGCTCAGGGCCCGGGTCCCGGCGAGAACGCCGCCGGCGCGAGCTCGCCGAACGCGTCGCGCAGGGCGAGGGCACGCAGGGCGTCGACGGTCGCTGGGCACGCGCTCTCGACCGACGCGGGGACGCTGATCGCGAGGACCGCTCCGCGGTCGACGCCGTCCGGCACGCACGCGCTCGGCTCGAGCGACACCGCCTCGCTCACCGCGCCCGACACGCGCCACCGGATCCTGAGCGCGCTGCGCTCGCCGATCACCGACTCGAGCTCGCAGCCGTCGTCCGCGTCGAGCGCGACGAGGGCCGCGTGCACGAGGCGCACGTTCGCGTCTCGCACGTACCACGCGCAGCTCGACACGGGAGCAGGCGGCGGCGAGACGAGCGGCGCGGCGGCGGGCGCGATCGGTGCGGCGGTCGGCGCAGCGCCTCGACGCGGCGGTGTCCATCCCGGCGGCGCTTCGATGCGGTGCAGCGTGGTGACCGTCACGCCCTCGCGAGCATCGAAGGTACGCTCGACCCGTGACTCCAGGCCGAGCTCCCGCGCGGCCTCCTCGAGCGCGTCGGGGAGTGCCTCGAGCACCTCGCGCGGACGATCGACGAGCGCCAGCGCGGTCGGGATCGTCACTCGCATCGGCAGGGCGTCCGTGCGGGTCAGCAGCCATCGCAGCCGGTCGCGCAGGCACGCGGCGATGCCCTGGCGCTCGCCGCTGTCACAGCGTGCGAGCAGATCGTGCGCCTGAACGGCCCGCACCCGGCCACGTCCGAGCGCGTCGAGCACGCCAGCATCGTTGTAGGTCGTGGTCAGCACGAGCGTCGATCGATCCGGCACGGACCGGAGATACGCGGCGAGCGCACGCTCCGCGCGCGCGTTGGTCGTGAGCCCGACCTCGGCGATCGCGTCCGCGCGGGCCAACAGGTTCCCGACGCTGCCGAACGCGATCATGCCGGCGAGCGCGACCGCGACCGCCGTGGCTGGCGGGAACGCGCGGTTCCGCCTCCCGGCGAGCTCTTTCGCGAACCGAGCCCCGTCGACGCACCCGGCGGCCATCGCGACGCCGAACACGTCGTGCAGCGGCGCGTAGTTGCCGCCCGGATATTGTCGATAGAGGAGCAGTGACGCGAGGAAGTAGGTCGCGATCACCGCGCCGCATGCAGCGGCCAGGCGCGAGCCGCGAGGGCGACCGGCGAAGTGGGTCGCGCTCGCGACCACGCAGTACGTGATCGGGAGCGCGACGGCGACGTGCATCCACGTCGGCTCGATCCCGCCGCGGCGCGCCACGAGGACGACGTACGACGTCACGTCGGCCGCGAAGTTGAACAGCATCACCGGCTCGGTCAGCAGGCGGTCGGCCCGCAGATTTTCGAGCATCACGTCGGTGCGGATCGAGACCTGGCTCGTGAACCCGTCGTGCGGATCGAGGACCGCGAACACGATCGACGGAACGAGCGGGACCAGGATCCCGGTCGCGAGCGCGACGCGCTGGCGGGCACCGAGACGCCATCTCGCGCCCGTGCGCCACGCGAACGCCGCGAGCGGGACGACGAAGAACGCAGCCTTGAGGTTCGTCGCGAGCGCCAGTCCGATCAGCACGGCGCCGAGCGCGACGCGAGCCATGCCCGGACTGGGGATCGCATCGCCCACGGGTCGGGCGCCGATCCAGATCGCCAGCGCGGCGACGAGGAACGTCGACGGCAGGGTCTCGAACGGCAGCAGCAGCGCGTTGATCATCACGAACGGCGTGCTCACGGCGGTGAGCCCACACGCGATCGCCGCGGTCGTGCGATCCGCGACGCGGCTGACCAGGCGGAACAGCAACACCAGCGAGAGCGCGGCCACACAGAGCCAAACCAGCCGCAGCGCGAAGGTGTCGTCCCCGTGGAGCCCGTGTGCGAGGGCGAACGGCCACGTCGCGACCCCAGACGCATACGAGGTGATCATCAGCGGTAGGGTCTGCCCGGCCACGCACACACCCAGGTTCGGCCGCGACGACGAGAACACCAGCCGCGGTGGCGACGGCTCGGTGCACGACGGCTCGAGCGGAAGCGCGTCCTCACCTCGGCGCGACTCATCGCTGTCGAGGACGCGGTACCCGGAGCTGGGCAGCGCCGACACGACCTCGTGCCACACCGGCAAGCGCTGCGCGTAGAGCGCTCCGAGCGCGAGGAACACGGCCACGGAGGCGACGAGCGATATCTCCGGCAGCCGCTCGAGCCCAGGCGCACGCCGCATCGCGCGGGCACTCTATCGCCAGGTGCGGACCGTGAAAAGCTCCTGGTAGAGTGAGGCGATGGTGAGCCGACTCGATCGCCTCGGCGTGGCGGTACAGCGAGCCGGCCAGCTCGCGGGCATCGCCGTCACGGCGCGGGGGCTGACCGGTGATCACGCCGTGCGCGGGCCTCTCTACGCGCAGATCAGCGTCAGCGATCCGTGCGATCACCGCTGCGTGATGTGCTGCTATCACCCCCCGTCCGAGACCCGACCGCTGCTCGAGCAGTTCGGTGGTGCGCGGCCCGGCGTCATGGAGCTCGACACCTTCGACGCGCTCGTGGCCGAGCTGTTCGATGAGGGGACCCGACAGATCGACCTGGTCGGCCGCGGAGAGCCGCTCCTCAACCCGCACGTGGTCGAGATGGTCGCGCGCGCCAAGCGGCGCGGGATGACCGTCACGATGATCAGCAACGGCTCCCGGCTCGGCGCGCGCGCGAGCGAGCTCGTCGCCGCGGGGCTCGATCGCTTCCGGCTGAGCCTCGACGCGGGCCGACCCGAGACGTATCCGCTGATCCACGTGAGCGAGAGCGCCGCGGCGTTCACGCGCGTGACCGAAGGGCTCGCTGCGCTCGTCCGTGCGCGCGGCGAGCGTCCGGCGCCGCACGTCAGCGCGTCGTTCACGATCAACGCGCTGAACTACCGCGAGCTCGTCGACATGGTCGACATCGTCCGGAGCGCAGGCGCAGACGCCGCGCACTTCCAGCACGTGCTCCCGCTGACGCCGGAGGGCAGCGCGACGGTGCTCGACGCAGCCGCGCTCGAGGCGCTCCGCACCGACCTCGTCCCCGCCGCGATCGAGCAGGCCACCGTGCACGGCCTCGACACGAACCTGCGCACGTTCGTGGCGTCGCCGGCCACCGATGTGGCGGGCGGCGGGGTCGTGCCCTGCTACGTCGGCTCGTACTTCACGGTGGTCCTCGGCAACGGCCACGTGATGCCGTGCTGTCAGACCCAGCGTCCCGTCGGCTCGCTGAGCGAAGGCGGGTTCTCCGAGGTCTGGAACGGCGCGCGCTACCGGGAGTTCCGTCGCGCGGCGCGCAACCTGCCGGAGCCGAGCCCCGCGCTCGAGACGTGCGAGTGCGATCGCTGCTACTTCCGGCCGCACAACGTCAGCGTGCACAACGCGCTGCATCCGCTCGCTCGCATCGCCGAGCGCTCCGAGGCGCTCCTGTCGGTCAGCCATCTCCTGCGCATGTCGCGGCTCGATCGACGATGAGCGCGCATCGCTCCGCGCCACCCGCGTGCCCTCCGGCCGAGCCGATCGCGAGCGCCCCGGCCGCGGCGCTGCCGGAGCGCACC
>JALYRN010001204.1 GCA_030855295.1 Myxococcota bacterium
GGATCGGCGGCACGCCGTCGCGCGAGGGTGTCAGGCCCGTCAGCGCGCCGGTGTCGCCGAGCGCGCGCGCGCCCGGGCCGTCGAGGATCAGGAACACGTTGCGGAGCCCACGCCACGAGGGCGCCTCCGCGACGTCGACGATGCGCGCGCGATCGAGCGACAGCTCGGTGCGGCCGCGGCGGATCAGCAGGCGGCGATCGGTGAGCACGTACTCGGTCTCGCGGCCCTGGGCGCGGGCCCGCACGAGCCCGTGCCACACCAGGCCGCTGCCCACGACGACGATCATCGCGAACGTCAGCATCGTCGCGCTGAACAGGAAGACCCATGCCATCGAGTCGAGCGGCAGCCCGGCCTCCTCGAGCCCCATCAGGATCGACGCCGCGAGCACGCCGTAGCGCAGACCGAGCAGCACCACGACGACGCCACCGATCGCCGTGAGCACGTCGCGCCAGCCCAGCAGGAAGCCCTCGGGCCCGGCGCCCCAGAGCACCTGCTCGCCGGGATCCAGACGGTCGGTGATCGAGACCTGGTCGTCGCCCGCATTCGCCACCACCTCGACGCCGCGCACGATCGCGAGCACGCGATCGGGCGCCCGCAGATCGTGGAACACGAGGCGCTGGCTGCGCGCGAGCGGTCCGAACGGCACCGCGCGCACGAGCTCGAGCGAGCCGATCCCCGGCGCGCTCCGGTGCCAGCGCACGCGCGCGTACGTGATCGCGTCGCGCTCGATCGAGCGCACGTTCCGCCCGCGCCGCCAGAGCACGCGGCGATCGGTGACCACGAACGTGCAGCCGTCGAACAGATAGCGCGGCGCCAAGAGCCCGCCGATCGCGAAGACCGCGAGGTAGCAGGCGACCAGCGCGCTCTCTTCCCACCCCGACAGGCCAGCGATCCGCATCAGCCCCGCGAAGAGCGCCGCGACCGCTGTCATCACGAGCGCGGCTGCGGGCGCGAGCGTCCAGATGCGATCGCGCGAGATGCCGGCGACGGGAGCGCCCGACCAGAGCACTCGCTCGTACGGAAGCAGCCGGAAGGCCTTCGTCAGATCGGAGGCCATGTCGCGTGGGAATGTACCATCGAAGCGCGTCATCGGCAGGCCTCCGACAGCCTCGGGACCGAGGTTGTTCCCGCGTTCGACGTCTCGAGCGGGGCGCCGCTTGGCTGTGCGGTGCGCGGCACCGCCGGTCGCGCGCTCATCGTTCGGCTCGCTGCGCGCACGCCCGTCCGCGCCAGGAGCGGGCGAGCACTCCTGCCGGGGTCAGCGACAGAACGGGCGGCCCGGGTGCGGCAGCACCGACCACTCCGCGCGCTCCTCGAGAAAGGCGCGGACGCGCGAGTGCATCGGTCCTGCCGAGGCGCGCGCCTCACCGCGCGTCACGGTGCGCGCGCGGCGGGTGCGAGGCGCACGGGTCGCGCGCACCGGATCGATCTCGGCCTCGCGGAGCTGCTGCCTGCGCCACGGGTACATCGGCGGGCCGTCGGCGCAGCCGTCCTGCAGATCCTCGTCGGTGCAGAACGTACGGAAGTGCAGGTGGTCGTCGTGCGGATGACCGGGCTGACACGTGAGCAGCTCGAAGCGATCGCGCACCGCCCGCGGCGCACGCACGCGCTCGGCCTCCGCGAGCAGGAGCGTGCGCACGTGCTCGACGAGGAAGATGCGCTGGAAGAGCGCGCCCTCCCCCGCGAGATCGTCCTCGAGCAGCGCCTGTACGAAGCGCCACGTGCGCGGCGCGTCGAGCCGAACGCGCACGTCGTCGCGCGGATCGCTGAGATCGCCGAAGTCCCATCCGCGACCGCGCGGATCGAGGGGCACACCCTTCGCGGGCCACGGCTGATCGTCGCGATCCAGATAGTAGAAGAGCACGTCGACGTCGCGCCCGGCCTGATGCGATCCGTGGTGCGGGATCGGGCCGCCCTCCGGCAGGCCGATGTCGTTGATCACGACCTCGCTCCCGGGCAGCTCTTCCTCGACCACCGCGGCGGCGCGAACGAGCGCGCGGACGAGCTCGACGGTGCCGTAGTACGCAGTCGGGTTGGGGCGGCGCTCGTTGCTGCGGAGCCCGGGGCTGCGCTCCGGGAGCGCGAGCGCGCCGCGGATCGTGCCGTGGGCCGGGCCGCCGAGCGAGGTGCTGAGCGAGCCCGGCACGGTCAGCGGATCGATTCCGGGCGCGCTCTCGACGGCGAGCACGGCGGGTTCGACGGCCGCCACGGTGACCTCGGCGATCGCGTCGGCGCCGAGCGGCTCGGTCG
>JALYRN010001205.1 GCA_030855295.1 Myxococcota bacterium
GTCTCCCTCCGCCGCCAGCGCGTCGCGCACCGGTGCGTAGTCGTCGGGCGCGCCGGGCGTCAGCCGATCGACGCCCAGCATCGCGCGCAGCAGCAGCGACATCGACGGCTGCCCATGCACCGACCCCAGCGCGACCCGCCACTTCTCGCGCACCTCGCCGGGCACCGCCGCGCCGATGCACACCGCGTCGCTCGGGATCGACGGGCTCACGACGATCGCGCGCATCGAGCTCGCCTCGGCGAACGCCGTCCAGCCCGCGATCGCCAGGCCCTTGCTGGGCTCGCTCGCGTCCGCGAGCTGCACGTGGGTCGCGCCCGCGTCGCACGTGCCCGACGCGACCGCGCCCACGACCAGCGAGTGGCTCTCGAGGAACGTCTCGCTCGCGAAGCACCCGTCGGGATCGATGCCCGCCGCGCGCAGCGCGAGCCGCGGGAACAGATACCCGGCGCACGAGTCGGGATCGACCCACGCGACGCGCTTGCCCGCGAGGTCGCTCGCGCTCCGCAGCGCCGAGTCCTCGCGCACGAAGATCGCCCCCTGATAGCTCGCGCCCGCGAGCCGCTCGGCGCGCAGCACCGCGCCGATCGCGCCGGCGCGCTGCGTCTTCACGTAGAGCGCGGGCGGCAGCCACGCGAGCGCGATCTCGCGCGCGAGCACTCGCTCGCGCAGCGCTGCGTAGCTCGTCTCGGCGCGCACCTCGATGTGCGCATCGAGCGCGTGGCTCAGCGCCTCGCCGAGATCGGCGCGCAGATCGTCGCCGTCCTCGTCGAGGTGCACCGGCCCGGTCGCGAATACCAGAGCGCTCATCGCAGTCGCCTCCCTCGTGCGCGGTGCGCAGCGTAGCGCGATCGCTCGCCGATCCGAGCGTCGAGATCACGCCCGCGCGGCCGCCGTGTCCCTCGGGATGCGTCCGAGCCACGCGAGCGAGCCGAGCGCGACGAGCGCGGCCGGCACCGCCGCCCACGCCGCGCCCGAGAGCCAGCCGACCAAGAGCGGCATCGCGAGCACGCGCGCGATCTCCAGCGCCCGCCCCCAGCGCTCCGACTCGAAGAGCGCGCCCCACGCCGCGGTGCTCGCCACGATCCACGACGCGAGCGCGCCGAGCTCGAGCGCGCTGCCCGACTCGCTGATCACGAGCAGCACCGCGGTCGCGCCGCCGAGCAGCGCGAACTGCAGTGCCACGTATCCGTGCAGCGCGCGCACGCTCGGCGTCTCGTAGAGCACGCGCGCCTCGCGATCGACCTCGGGGATCGTCACCACGCCGCCGTGATCGTCCGGCAGCCACTCCGGCGGCGCGAGCCAGATCCACACCTTGTCGCGCCAGCGCCGGGTGCGCTTCGAGACCTCCCAGAGCCGCGCCCACACCTCGAAGTTCGCCCAGATCGGGCTCCAGCTCGAGAGCGGCTTCACGGTCCCGTAGCTCGGCTCTTCGCGACCCTCGGCCGCGAACGTGCCGAAGACGCGATCCCACACGATCAAGATCCCGCCGTAGTTCTTGTCGATGTACGCGGGATCGATCCCGTGGTGGACGCGATGGTGCGACGGCGTGTTGAGCACGAGCTCGAGCGGCCGCGGCAGCCGGCGGATCAAGCGCGTGTGGATCCAGAACTGATAGAGCGTGTTCGCGGTCGACATCGCGACGAACATCGCCGGCGGGAACCCCGCGATCGCGAGCGGCCAGTAGAACGCCGCCGCCGCCGCGCCCTGCAGCGCGCTCTGTCGCAGCGCGGTCGTGAGGTTGTACTCCTCGCTCTGGTGGTGGACGACGTGGGTCGCCCAGATCGCGTTCACCCGGTGGCTCGCGCGATGGAACCAGTAGTACGCGAGGTCGACGCCGAAGAAGAGCACGACCCACGCGAGCACCGACTCGGCCGAGATCTCGAGCACCGCGAAGCGCTCGTGGAGCCACACGTACGCGCCGATGATGGCGCCGCGCAGGAACACCGCCGTCGCCTGCTGCACCACCCCGCAGTCGAGGCTCGTGATCGCGTCGTGGAAGCGATAGAGCCGCCGCCCCGACCGGAGCGAGACCGCGAGCTCGATCCCGATCAGCGCGAAGAAGACGGGGATCGCGACGACGATCGCGATCGCGTTCACAGGACCAGAGCTTAGGCGATCGGCACGGCCCGTGCTGCTCGGGCGCCCTCGACGAGATGAGGGGGAGGCTCGGCACGTTCTGGCGCGCGCTCGGCGCGCTCGCGGTGGTCGCGGCGGCGGCCTCGAGCGCCCGCGCCCAAGCCTCGTC
>JALYRN010000304.1 GCA_030855295.1 Myxococcota bacterium
CGCGCGACCGACCGGCGTCGTGCTCGCCCGCGCCGCTGCCGCACGCGACGAGCACGAGAGCGAACCATGCCGTGCCGAGCTGCTTCATCGTTCTCGCCCGAGTCAGCGCCTCGATCAGCCGTCGTCCGCGGCGGCGCGCTTGTGCCCGAGCATGCCGTAGCTCTTGAGCTTGCGGTACAGCGTGGCGGAGCCGATCTTCAGCTGCGCGGCGGTGTGGGTCTGGTTGCCGCCGTTCAGCTGGAGCGCCGCGAGGATGTACTCCTTCTCGACCTCCTCGAGCGGACGCACCGCCCCGCTGGTCGCGATGGGGGTAGGGAATGCCTGCCGGATCTCCTCGGCCAGATCCTCGAGCTCCACGCGGCTCCCGCGCGCGAGCGCGACCGCGCGCTCCATCGCGTTCGCGAGCTCGCGGACGTTGCCGGGCCACCCGTAGCGCAGGAGCTGATCCGCGGTCTCCGGCGCGAGCCCCGTGAGCTTGCGCTTCATCCGCAGCGCGGCCTCCGCGAGGAGCACGCGCGCGAGCGGCAGGACGTCGTCGCGGCGCTCGCGCAGCGGCGGCACGTGCAGCTCGACGACCTTGAGGCGGTAGTAGAGGTCTTGGCGGAACTGGCCGCCGGCCACCCCGTGGGCGAGGTCGCGGTTGGTCGCGGCGAGGACGCGCACGTCGACCGGTCGGCTCTTGTTCTCGCCGACGCGGCGCACCTCTCGCTCCTGCAGCGTGCGCAGCAGCTTGACCTGCATGCCCGGCGACACCTCGCCGATCTCGTCGAGCAGCAGCGTCCCGTGGTTGGCCGCCTCGAAGAGGCCCGGTCGATCCTGGGCCGCGCCGGTGAAGGCGCCGCGCGCGTGCCCGAAGAGCTCGCTCTCGAGCAACGTCTCGGTGATCGCGCCGCAGTTGACCGCGATGAACGGACCCGAGGCGCGCTTGGACTCGTCGTGCACGAGGCGAGCGATCCGCTCCTTGCCCGAGCCGCTCTCGCCGGTGATGAGCACGGTGGAGTCGACCTTCGCGACGCGGCACGCGAGGTCGACCACGTGCCGCATCGGCACGCTCTTGCTGATGATGCCGAGCGGCTCCGGCACGTCGGGCGCGACACGGATCAGCGCACGACGTCGATCGCGCAGCTTGCGCTCGGCGGCCTTCAGCGTCGCAGTGACGCGCTTCAGGGACGCGTCGAGGCTCTCGTCGAGGCGGCTCGGCTCGAAGAAGCGGAGATCGTCGGCGTGTGCCTCTCCCCACTCCTCGCGCGTGCGCGCGGAGACGTGGCACGCGGCATCGCCTCGGCCCATGCAGCGATCCTCGAGCACGAAGGTCTCCCGGCCCTGGCTCCGGCTGACGTAGCCGCTCGTGAAGCCGCAGATGGTCCAGCAGACCGCCGCGTCGGAGCGACCATAGTGCAGCAGATGCTGCTCGGCCTCGTACGAGGCGAGGAGAGTGATGCCCTCGGGCGCGAGCAGCCCCTGGTTGCTGCGCTCGAGCCGGAAGAGCCCCTGCAGGGCGTGGATGCGCGTGCCGGCGCTGCGCCAGTCGTCCTCGGTGTCCCACTGGAGCTGCCCCTGCATCACCTCGGCCATCCGCCAGCCGTGCGCGAAGCCGAAGCGCGTGAGCACCGTGCGCGCGGCAGTCAGCCCGAAGTTCTCGACGAGGTACTTCCGCAGCAGGCCCATCGCGACCGCGTCGAGGAGCAGCACGCGCTGGCCCGCGAACCGGATGACACCTCCTTCCGGATCGAGCTCCAGCAGCTCCTGTAGGTCGAGCTCGTCCGCGCGCATCAGTCCATCCACTCCTTCAAAGTGACGGGGTGACTACCACAATTTGATGGCTCGCAGCACTGTGGCATCGGACAGCGGCCGGTAAATATCTAATATCACTGCGGTTTTTCTGCGGCACGGTTGCTGCTGAGAGGCCGGGTCCATCATGCACACCTTCACTTCCAATCGGGCCCGCGCCTGCCTCGCGCTCCTGGCGCTCTCCCTCTCGGTCGCCTGCGAGGAGCCCAGCACTGCGGGCGGCGACGCGGGCCGAACGCCCGGCGACAGCGGCATCCCGCGCGACGGCGCCATCGCCGACGACGCGAGGGTCGTGTCGATCCCGACCGTCACCTCGACCACGCCGCTCAGCGGCAGCACCGACGTGTTCCTGAACGGCAACGCCAGCGCGACCTTCAGCGAGCCGATGGATCGCGCCTCGCTCAACCCGACGACGTTCACGCTGACCTTCGGTGACCCCGCCGTTCCGGTGCTCGGCACCGTGATCTACGCCCGCCAGACCGCGACGTTCTGGCCCACCGAGCAGCTCTCGAGCGACACCACGTACACCGCGACGGTGACCACCGGCGCGCTCAGCGCGGAGGGCGGCGCGCTCGAGACCGACCACGTCTGGAGCTTCACCACCGGCAACACCCGCTCGCCGGGGCTGCCCGTCGACCTCGGGACCGCGGGCGACTTCGTGATCCTCGCGAAGAGCGCCATCTCGACGGTGCCGACCTCGGCAGTGACCGGGAACATCGGGATCAGCCCGGCGGCGGCGACCTTCATCACGGGCTTCTCGCTGACGGCGGACGCCACCAACGTGTTCGCGACGTCCCCGCAGGTGACCGGCATGGTCTACGCGGCCGACTACGCCGTTCCGACTCCGTCGAACCTGACCACGGCGGTCAGTGACATGGAGCTCGCGTTCACCGACGCCGCCGCTCGCGCGCCCGACGTGACCGAGCTCGGCGCCGGCAACATCGGTGGTCTCACCATCGCTCGCGGTGTCTACAAGTGGGGCACCGGCGTGCTGATGCCGACCGACATCACGCTCTCGGGCAGCGCGACGGACGTCTGGGTCTTCCAGATCGCACAGGACCTCACGGTCAGCAGCGGCGCGCAGGTCCACCTCGTCGGCGGCGCGCTCCCGCAGAACGTGTTCTGGCAGGTCTCGGGTCTCGTGGACCTCGGCACGACCTCGCACCTCGAGGGCATCGTGCTGACGCAGACGTCGGTGACGCTGCGCACCGGCGCCACGGTGGATGGCCGCCTCTTCGCGCAGACGGCGGTCGAGATCGACGGCAGCACCATCGTCCAGCCCGCCGACTGACACGGTTCCTCCTCCGCTTCCTTTTTCAATATCGCCCCTAGGAAACATCGAAACATGCGCAATCTGGCAATGGCTCTCTTCGTCGCGACGTCGCTCTTCGCGATGGGCTGCGAGAACCCCGTCGAGGCGATCGGCGAGTCGGTCGACTGCATGGACGTCTGCGAGCGATATCGCTCCTGCTACGACACCAACTACGACACCGGTGCGTGCCGCGGCCGCTGTGAAGCCCTGGTCGACGCCGACGGCGGTCGCCCCCGCGCGGCGAACGACTGCGACACCTGCATGGACGACCGCTCGTGCGCTTCGGCGGTCTTCGCCTGCGGCACCGAGTGCGCCGGCATCCTGCCCTGATCGCGACGAACACCGACACTTTCGTTCCTGGACCGCGACGTAGAAAAGAGAGCCGATGACCGAGATCAAGAAGCAGATGGATGCCAGCCTCGAGAGCGCCAAGGGCGCCGCCGAGGGTGCTCTGAAGGATGCCAAGGCCGCCGCGTCCAGCGCGTCCGACAAGGTGAAGAGCGGGACGACCGCGGCCGTCGACAAGGCCAAGCACGCCGCGCACGACATCGGTGACGCCGCCAAGCACGCCGCGCACGACATCGGCGATGCGGCCAAGCGCGCGGCGCACGTCGCGGGCGACGCGGCCAAGAGCGCGAAGAACAAGATCAAGAACGCCGGCAACTGACCCTCTTCCACAACCTCGCTTACCCGAACGAATCGAATCGAAAGACCATCATGACCAGCACCAAGACCCTGCTCATCGCCGCCCTGCTCACCCTCGGAATCGCGGCGTGCGGAGGCCCGGGCCGCACCGAGACGACGACCACCGAGAGCCACGAGACCACCGAGAGTGGCAGCGAGATCCACGCGACGAGCACGGAGACCACCGAGACCGGCGGCGACGGAGCGACGACCACCGATCGCACCGAGACGACGCAGACCTCCACGCCCGCCGAATGACCTGTCCACCCGAGGGGCTCGAGACCGAAGCCGCATCGACCTCTCGGGTGCAGACGCCGCGACCGACGCTCCCGATGCGCACGGATCCTTCGGGCGACGTGTCGACGGCCGCGGAATCGCCGCCGGTGGCGGCATCGTCGCCGGTGGCGGCGGCGAGCGCGGCGCCGCGCGGTGCGCGCGCTGCGCTCCGAGTGGCGCTGCTGATCGCGCTCGTCGCGCTGGTGGCGCTGGCCCTGCCGTTCCTGGCGCCGCTGGTGCTCGCCGCGTGGCTCGCGGCCGCGGGGCGACCTCTGCTCGCGATCCTCGCAGAGAAGCTCGGCCGTCGTAGTCGGGCGGCAGCGGTCCTGACCCTCTCGTTCTTCGTCCTGCTCGTCGGTCCCGCGCTGGCGCTCGCCGCATCGCTCTCGATGGACGCGATCCAGCTCGGCAATCGCCTGGCGAGCTCGCGGTCGGGGCGCGAGGCGCTCGCGCAGCTCGTCTCGACCGACGAGGTCACGGGCTCGACGTTCGATCCCGCGGCCGTGTTCGCGATGGTCGAGCGGCATGGCGCGCGCGCCCTCGAGCTCGCCAGCACCCTGGCAGGGATCGGCACCGAGCTCGCGATCGGGCTCTTCGTGTTCTTCACCGCCGCGTACGTGCTCCTGGTCGACGGGCCCGCGGCATGGACGTGGACCCTGCGTCACGCGCCGATCGATCCGCGCGGGCTCGAGCGCCTGCGGAGCGCCTTCCACGAGACCGGCCGCGGCATCTTCATCGGCATCGGGCTGACCGGCCTGGCGCAAGCGGCGCTCGCGACGGCCGCTTACCTCGCGCTCGGCATTCCTCGGGCCTTCGTGCTGGGGCTCCTGACGCTGATCGCGTCGGTGTTCCCGACGGTCGGTACCGCGCTGGTGTGGTTGCCGGTGTCGATCGCGCTCGCGATCACCGGGCGTACCACGGCGGCGCTCGTGCTCGTCGTGATCGGCGTGGTGCTCGTCTCGGGCATCGACAACGTGCTCCGGCCCGCGCTCACGCGCTGGGGCCACCTCGAGCTGCACACGTTCGTACTGCTGATTGCGATGCTCGGCGGGCTCGCGCTGATGGGGCCCGCCGGCATCTTCCTCGGACCACTGATCGCGCGCCTGGCCGTCGAGATCGTGCGCATGGCGCGCGACGCCGGCCTGGTCGGTCGCCTCACCTGACACATGAGCTGCCCCGCTGGGGCGGAAACGGATCGCTCCCATGTTGATGACCATCCTGATCGTCGTGCTGATCGTCTCTCTCCTCGGTGGTGGGCTCGGCCACCGCCGCTACGGATTCGCCGGCTGGTCGCCCGCCGGCGTGATCCTCGCGATCGTCGTCGTGCTCTGGCTGACTGGCAATCTCCGCTGAGCAGCCCCCGGCCGACGCTCCATCCCGACTCCACCCCGACGATAGGTTCGAAACACATGCTGTCTTCCACTTCGACGCTCCGTATTCCGAGCCTCGCGCTCGCTCTGCCTCTCGTGATCTTCCTCGGCGCCGGCTGCGGCGGCGGAGGTGGCGGTACCAACCCGCTGGGCCTCGGCCCCGCTCCGGTGTCGCTGGGCTCCACCACCGATCTCACCGCCGCCGGCAGCTACGTGCTGCTCGCCAAGACCGGAATTACCAACGTGACGGGCTCGTCGATCACCGGCGGCAACGTCGGCGTGAGCCCCGCAGCCGCGAGCTTCATCACCGGCTTCGCGCTGACCGCCGACGCGACCAACGTCTTCTCGACGTCGCCCTCGGTCGTGGCCCCGGGTCGGATCTATGCGAGCGACTACGCTGCTCCGACGCCGACGAACCTGACGACTGCCGTGCTCGACATGGAGTCTGCCTATTCCGACGCGGCGGGCCGGTCCGGCCCCGACTTCCTCGATCTCGAGGGTGGCAATCTCGCCGGACTGACGCTCACGCCGGGGCTCTACACCTGGGGTACCAGCGTCACGATCCCGGAGAACGTCACGATCTCGGGTGGCGCGAACGACGTCTGGATCTTCCAGGTCGCCGGCGATCTCGATCTCGCGGCCGCCAAGACCATCCTCCTCAGCGGCGGCGCACAGGCGCGGAACATCACGTGGGTGGTCGCCGGTGCCGTCGCGATTGGCGCCGACGCGCACTTCGAGGGCGTCATCCTGTCGGCGACCGCGATCACGCTCCAGACCGGCGCATCGCTGCACGGCCGCGCGCTCGCGCAGACGCTCGTCGCGCTCGACGACAACGCGATCACCGCTCCCTGAGCCGCGCTTCCAAAAGAGAAAGGCTCGACATCATGTCCATCGTGAAACGACTCGCCCTCCCCTCTCTGCTGGCCGCGGTGTGCATCGCGGGGTCGCTGTCGTTCCCGTCGACGAGCTTCGCGCACGATCCGATGTACCCGAAGCTCAACTTCCACTTCCGGCTCGGGGTCGCCGGTGACTTCGAGGGCCGCGCCGGCAGCGGTCCGACCCAGCGCGGCCCGATGGAGCCCGGCTTCGGAGGCGGCGTCGAGCTCGAGGTGCCGCTGAACCCCACGTTCTCGCTGGGCGCGGCGTTCGAGGCGTACGGCTGGACGGTCGGGAACGCTCCCGACCGCTACAACGTGAGCCTCGACTTCCTCTTCATGCCGCGCTTCCGCATCCCGTTCGGCGCGCACCCCTGGCACGCGGAGGTCTACTTCGGCCTGCCGATCGGACCGACGGTGAGCCTTCCCCACGAGCGCTTCCAGCTCGACGCGTTCGACACGGGCTTCGGCGTCACCGGCGGCGGCCGCGTGGGCTTCCGGATCAACGTCAACGACATCGTCGGCTTCTTCATCGATGCCGGACCGATGATCCAGTACGTGTCGTACCCGTCCCGGACGATCGGCTCGAACTTCGACGTGTGGCACTACCAGCTCGTGCTCCGCGCCGGCGGTTCGTTCGGTCTGGGCGGCTGACGTCGACAGGAGTGCTCGCCCCGGAGGGCCCGGACGGGAGCGCGCGCCGCGCGCGCGGACGGAAGGGCCCGGAGCGGGCGAGCCGATTTTTCGTAGGCGCTCACCGCGCGCGGAGCGTGCCGCCGCGCAGGACCTCGATCTCGAAGCGATGGTCCTGCGCGCCGTGCGGCACGCGGCCGTACGTGAGCACGTCTTGGATGCAGTACCAGCGCGCGGCATCGGATCGGGACATCTCGGTCGGGCGCGCGGGCAGGTCGTCCCATCGGATCGTGACCTGGCCGTTCCATCCCGACACCGCGATCGGCACCGTGAGCGGCGCGTCGCCCGGCAGGTCGCGGAGGCACTCCGCGACCGCCGCCGCCCGCGACACCCCGCCGGGCCGCACCAGCGGATACGCCAGGAACGCCGATCGAACCGCGGCCAGGTCGGGCACGTCGAGCCGGAGCGCGCGTGTCTCGCGCAGCGGGCGCGCGACCGTGTAC
>JALYRN010001206.1 GCA_030855295.1 Myxococcota bacterium
GGGCATGCCGTTCGGCTCGCCGAACGTCGCGCCGCCGCCCTTCGCGCAGCCGAGGGTCTCCGAGCCCCCGCGCTCCAAGGCCCCCACGGATCCGTTCGCCGCGGGACCGTCGAGCGCGGGGCCGCAGGAAGTGCGCCTCGTGTTCGACGACAAGCTCGTCGAGGACGCCGAGGTCGGCCGCAAGCAGCGCGGCCGCAGCTTCCTGCTGATCGGCGTCGGCATCGCGCTCGGCGCGCTGCTCGGCGGCGGCTTCGGCTCGATGAACAGCCGGAACGTCCTCTACAACGTGACCGTCCGCGACGGCCACGAGATCTACGAGACGGTCACGCAGGCCTCGACCGGCGTCCTCGCCGCGCAGACGAAGATCGATCAGCTCCTCGAGCGCGCCGCCGGCCAGGGCGGACAGCCCGCGGGCGTCGACTACCAGGCGATCACCGATCTCCGCGCGATGGAGCTCCCGATCCACGCAGGGGCGTTCGCGCGCAAGAACTACGGCGCGTTCAACCCCGGCACGGTCGACGACCTCTTCTCGTACTACAACAACGTCCAGCTGATCTGGGAGCGCATCAACCGCCTCGCGGCGACGACGCTGCCGGAGGGACGCCGCGCCGAGCTCGATCGCACCGCGCAGGCGGCCGCCGACTCCGCGACCGCGCAGTACGGCCTCGTGCCGGTCGCGACCGACGAGGGCATCCTCGGCAGCCTCGTGTTCCTCGAGGCGGCCGCGGGCGACAACCCGACGAAGGTGATGGCGCGCGCGCGCCGCGGCGGCCAGGGCCGCGAGCTGGAGGTGTTCGTCCCGGGCACCGAGCTCGGCGCCTCGCCGACGCACGTGATGATCGTCGACGGCGCGCAGAGCGCGGGCGTGCTCTCCGAGCAGCTCGGCGCCTTCCGCAACTACGTCGTCGAGATCCGCGAGCTCAAGACGCTCATGGATCAGACCGTCGAGATCCAGGGTCGCCTGACGACCGCGCTCGGCGAGATCGCGCGCCTCGAAGAGGTCTTCGCCCTTTGATCCGAGCGGCCCTCTGAGGCCCGGCGCTCCGAGACCTACTCGGTAGATTCGGTTCGTGAGACGGGCGCCTTCGGGCGCCCGTTTTGCTTTCGCGGATCGCTCGCGTCTGGCACGATCCCGACGCTTGCCGCGCTACAGAGTCCGGTACCAGGGCACCGACCTGGAGATGCCTCCGGGCGACTTCGTCGTGGGACGGAGCTCGTCGTGCCATCTCGCGCTCGACGACGCCCTGGTCTCGCGGCGCCACGCGACGATCCACGTGCAGCCCGACGGCGCGCACGTCGAGGATCTCGGCAGCCGCAACGGAGTCTCGGTGAACGGCGAGCGCATCGAGGGCCGCCGCCGGCTCGCGAACCTCGATCGCGTCACCATCGGCTCGCACGAGCTCGTCATCGTCGAGGTCCCCGATCGACCGACGCTCGTGTCGCTCTCGTGCGATCACTGCGGCGCGCCGGTCACGCCCGACATGGTCTTCTGCAACAGCTGCGGGAAGCAGACGGTCAAGGGCGCCCCGACGATGGCCGGCATGACGCTGGAGATGCCTGCCGCGAGGCCGGACGCGCTGAAGACGGCGCGGCACGCCGCCATGCAAACGCATCCGCCGGCGTCGGCGATCGGCGAAGAGGAGCACACCGGTCGCGCGCTGCTCACCGGCATCGCCGACAAGGCGCTCGCGCTCGGTCGCTTCGACGAGGCGGAGCGCGTGCTCGGCAAGTCGCTGCAGGAGATGCTCGCGCGCTCGAAGAGCGCCGCACCGCCCTCCTCGCGCATCGTCGAGGGCACGAAGTACGCGCTGAAGCTCGCTGAGGGCACGCGCCGGACGGCCTGGCTCGACTGGGTCTTCGACATGCACGCGGCCACCGCGCGCCTGATGAGCGCCGACGAGATCGAGCGCATCCACGAGCTCGTGCGCAAGCTGCGCTACCGCGGCGTCGGCCCGGTGCGCCGCTACCTCGAGGCGCTCCGCGCGCGCGAGGTCGCGCTGAACCCCGCCGAGCGCTTCCTCCTGTCGCGCCTCGAGGGCATCGAGCGCATCGTGTCCGCATAGTGGCCGCGCCCGGCCGCATCGCGCTCGCGCTCGTCCTCGCATCGCTCGCGCTCCCGACCGCCTCGGCCTCGGCGCAGGACACCGGCGCATGGACGCGCCGCCTCGACCTCGCGCACGGCGCGTACGATCACGACGGCGCCGCGCCCGACGCGATCGTCCACGCGCCGGCTGGATTCGACG
>JALYRN010001207.1 GCA_030855295.1 Myxococcota bacterium
CGGCTCGAGCGCGTCCACGTCGCGCGCGACCAGCGCCACATGGCGCCCCTCGGCGATCGAGCGCTCCGCGACGGCGCGTCCGATGCCGCGGCTCGCGCCCGTGATCAGCACCCGCTCGGGCCGCGCGCTCACGAGCCGACCGTCGGGTGCAGCGGGAGGAAGGGCGGCTCGGGCGCGATCTCCCCGGGCTCGCCCTCGACCTCGACCTCGTCGTCGGGGAGGAACGGCGGCGAGTCGACGCAGAGGATCGACTGCCAGCGATCGGTCGGGTTGTCGTAGCGATGCGCGACGTCGTGCGGCCAGCGGTGGACGGTGCCGGCGACCATCGCGCGGCCGTTCAGCAGGATGCCGTCGCCGAGCACCATCTCGGACTCCATCATGCGCCGGTGCACGTGCAGCGGGATCGATCGACCGGGTGCGACGTTGAGCCGGTAGATCCCCTCGGACTTGGTCTCGTGCACGACGTCGACGGTGCCGAAGGGCTTCACTTCGTGCGCGAGCTCCACGTCACGCGCCTCGCGGTGCACCTCGAGCGAGGGCACGCCGTTGCCGCCGAGCGCGTTCGGCTTCGTGAGGCGGAGCGTCACGTCGTGCAGGCGCGGCCGATCCTCGGAGGCCGCGGGCGGCGCGAGCAGGTAGCGCGTGAGCGCGTGGGCGGCGGTCTCGAGCAGGTGGAAGCGGCAGCTCTGGAGCAGGAACGCGATCTGCGAGGCGATCATCGCGTAGTCGATCGTGTGGCGCAGCCGCTGGCCGGAGCCGGCGCGCGAGGTGTCGAGCGCCATGCGCAGGTCGACCCGCAGCGGCTGCAGCAGCGAGCGCTCGTGCGGGTACGTCCCGACGACGCAGTCGACGTGGAGGCCCTCGATCGCGATGACGTCGGGAGGCGCGGGGCGGGCTCGATGGCTGCGCATGGGCTCCCGGATCTGTAGTGCAGGACGTGCGCGGGGCGCCAGTGATCGAGGCCCGCCCTCCGGGGCGAGCACTCCTGCCGACTTCAGTGCTCGTTCGCGAGCGCGCCGAGGTCGAGCTTGATGTCGTTCTTGGCGAGCATGTCCTTCATGACCTGCTTGTCGTTCGACTTGAGGTAGGCCTCGACCGGCTCGATCTTGTCGGTCTTCACCAGCTCGATCAGGTGATCGTTCATGGTCTGCATCCCGAGCGCGCGGCCGGTCTGCATGACGCTCTTGAGCTGGAAGGTCTTGCCTTCGCGGATCAGGTTCGCGACCGCGGGGGTCGCGACGAGCACCTCGTACGCCGCGACGCGGCCGCCGCCCTTCTTCTTGCAGAGCATCTGCGCGACCACGCCGCGCAGCGACTCGCTGAGCATCGTCCGGATCTGCGCCTGACGGTCCGCGGGGAACTGATCGATGATCCGGTCGACCGTGCTCGGCGCGCTGGTGGTGTGCAGCGTGCCGAACACGAGGTGGCCCGTCTCTGCGGTCTCGATCGCGATCGCGATCGTCTCGAGGTCGCGCATCTCGCCGACCAGCACGATGTCGGGATCCTCGCGCAGCGCGGCTCGCAGCGCGGACTTGAACCCGTTCGTGTGCACCCCGACCTCGCGCTGGTTCACCAGGCAGCCCTTGTTGGTGTGCACGAACTCGATCGGATCCTCGATCGTGATGATGTGGTCGGAGCGCGACGAGTTGATGACGTCGATCAGCGTCGCGAGCGTCGTCGACTTGCCGCTGCCGGTCGGGCCGGTGACGAGCACCAGGCCCTTCGAGAGGTGGCAGAGCTCGAGCACCTTCGGCGGGATCCCGAGCTTTTCGGGCGACATGATGTCGAACGGGATCTGCCGGAAGACCGCGCCCGGTCCCTTGCGATCCATGAAGTAGTTGGCGCGGAAGCGCGCGACCTCCTCGATCGTGTGCGCGAAGTCGGTGTCGTTGCGCTCGAGGAACTCCTCCTTGTTGCGCGACGGGATGATCTCGAACAGCAGCTCGCGCATCTCGCGATCGGAGATCGGCGCGCGATCGAAGAGAGGCTGCATCTCGCCGTGGCGACGCACCATCGGCACGACGTCGCTCGAGAGGTGCAGATCGGACGCGCTGACGCCGACCATCATGCGCAGGTAGTGGTTGATCGTCGGCTCGCCCGGCACCGCGTCGATGCGCGCGCTCGCGTGGTCGATCGCGGTGCGCGTCTTTCCTGACGTGACCGTGCTCGCCGCCGGTGCCGCTGCCGCCGCCTTCGGTCCCGGCGACGCGGGCGTGGGACGCGCGGGCGACTGCGCGATCG
>JALYRN010000305.1 GCA_030855295.1 Myxococcota bacterium
GACCTGCATGCCGCCGCTGCACGTGAGCATGCCGGGCGTGCACCTGCCGATCGCGCTGCCGCACGCCGCGCCGCCGCCGGGGTTGCCCTCGTCGGTGGTGCCGTCGCAGTCGTCGTCGATCGTGTTGCAGAGCTCCGTGCTCGGCCCGATCGCGCCGACGCACGAGCCGTACGCGCCCATCGCGCACGTCTCGGTGCCCGGCACGCACGCGCCCGCGGCGGTGCCGCACGAGCGGCTCATCCCGTCGATCACGCCGTCGCAGTCGTCGTCCGCGCCATTGCAGCTCTCGGGCGTCGGACCGGCGCCGCTGCAGGTGCCCCACGTGCCCACCGAGCACGTCTCGGTGCCGACCGTGCACTCGCCGACGTCGGTGCCGCACGGGCGCATCAGGGCTTCGTCGACGATGCCGTCGCAGTCGTCGTCCATGCCGTCGCAGGTCTCGGGCTCGGGGCGGCACATGTCGCAGACGCCGCCCTCGTCGGCCGCGCCGTCGCAGTCGTCGTCGACGCCGTTGCAGATCTCGACCGGCTCCGCGCCGCAGAGGCCGCAGCGGTTGCGCAGCCCCTCGTCGACGCGCCCGTCGCAGTTGTCGTCGACGCCGTCGCAGACCGTCTCGCCGGGATCACCGCACAGCGCCGGCGACACCACGCCGCCCGGCCGGTTGCAGTAGAGGACGAAGCCCTCGTCGATCAGCGTGTCGCAGTCGTCGTCCGCGCCGTTGCAGACCTCGGTCAGGATCGAGTCGTTGACGATGTCCGCGATCGCCGCCGAGAGCGCGGTCGAGTCGTCGACGAAGATCGCCGAGCCGGTGCCGCCCGAGCTCGCGATCCCGTTCAGCTGCACGTTCGCGTCCGCCGAGTTGGCGAACCCGATCACGTGCGTCGGGTAGCCCGCGCCGAGCAGCGATGCCGCCGCCGTGCTCGGGTTTCCGCCGCAGGTCTCGGCGCCATCCGTCAGCAGGATCACGCGGTACGGCCGGCAGGCGCCGCGCGGATCGGCGGCGCGCGCCGTCTCGAGGTAGCTGCGCGCCGAGTCGAGGCTGCCCGCGAGCGGCGTGGTGCCCGAGCCGCGCAGCTCGATGTCGAGCCCCGCCGGCGCCGTGCCCGTGTAGTTGTCGGTGCCGTCGAGCCACTCGAGCATGTCGTACTCGTTCTGCGGCGAGAACCCGACCAGCAGATCGCCGGCCGCGTACGCACCACAGACCGCGCCCGAGCCCGCCCAGCCGCCGGACTGCGCCGTCGCGTTGGTGCCGGGGCACGCGAACGACGTCGCGCGCTGGCGGAATCGCATCAGGCCGAGCTCGACGTCGCCGAAGCCGGCGACGACGTCGGCGACACCGGCGCGCGCACGCGCGAGGCGCGAGTCGTCCGCCGCGCCGTTGCCGCATCCGCTCGCGCCGCACGTCGCGCACGCGACGTCGTCGCCCGCGCACTCGAACGAGCCGTCGCCACCCGTGAACTCGTCGCCGCAGACGTGCCAGTTCATCGAGCCCGACGTGTCGAACACGAGCAGCAGGCGTGCGCGCACGTCGTCGGACGCGTAGCTGAAGTCGCCCTCGGTGTCGTCGTTCCCCGAGTGGCAGCCCGGATCGTTCGTCGCGAGCAGACCGAAGTCGATGCGCCCGTCGCCGTCGTTGTCGAGGCCGTCGTTGCACGCACGGAGGCGGACCTCGGTGCGGTCGGTCGCGCTGGTGCAGTCGGGATCGGCGGGGAAGTCGACGAGGCCGTCGCCGTCGTCGTCGACGCCGTTGCCGCACGCGGGCAGGCCGCCCTCGCTGCCGTCGTCGCTGCTGGTGCACTCGGGATCCGCCGGCCAGTCGACCAGCCCGTCGGCGTCGTTGTCGAGGCCGTCGTTGCACTCGGGATCGCGCTCGTCACCGTCGGTCGGGCTCGAGCAGCCGCGATCGCCGGGGAAGTCGATCGAACCGTCGCCGTCGTTGTCGAGACCGTCCGAGCACTGCGGCACGTGCGTCACGAAGCACGGCTCGCTCGGCTGCGAGATCGCTTCTCCAGGCGCCTGCGCGGTCGCGGTGACCTCGAGGCCGCCGTAGAGCGCGCCGAAGGTGCTGCCGGGCCCGAAGGTCCCGATGTCCCACGCGTCGGCCGGCGTCGAGGCGTCGCTGCCGCGCTCGGTGCCGTTGAAGTAGAGGCGCACGACGGTCGAGGCGTTGCCCTCGGTGTGCGTGCCGAGGATGCGCGTCGCGCTCGAGAGCACGGTCCTGCAGTCGATCACGGGCGGCGCGCTGCGCGCCTGGCCGATCGGCACCCGGATCGCCTGGGGGAAGTACGTCTCGAAGCTGCCGCCGTAGCCGCTCGCCGAGAAGATCACCTGGAAGTCGACGTCGTAGAGCCCCGCCGCGGTGCCGGCAGGGGCGCGCACGACGAGCGTGATCGGCGTCGTCCGGGGCGTCGTCGGGCTGATGCGCGCGTCGAGCGTGCCTGCGCCGAGCGTCGTCGAGACGAGCGTCCAGCCCGCCGGCAGGATCGCGGTCGGCGAGGCGAGCGACGCGAGCTGGGTGCCCCAGTTCTGCAGCGTGCCGGTCAGCGTGATGTTCGAGCCCGCGGGCTGCGCGGTCTGCGGCTGCGTGAAGGTCGTGCGCAGCACCGGCGTCGGGCGGATCAGCGTCACGCCCTGCGTCGTGAAGCCGGGCGCCGAGAGCTGATCGGAGCTGTAGTTCGCGTACGACACGAGCGAGATCTGCCCGGTGCCGCCGACATCGAACTGGAAGGTGAACGTGTACTCCTCGCCGGGATCGAGCGTGCCGAGCGTCCAGCGCAGGCAGGGACGCGCGCCGCACGTCGACGACATCGGCGCGCCGGTGGGGCTGCCGACGACGAGCGCGCCGCGGCTCGAGTCGTAGTCCGCGGTGACGACCACGTTCGTCTGCGGCAGCGTCGAGAGGTTCTTGCCGCGGATCGTGTAGGTGATGCGCTCGCCGCCCGCCGCGAGCGCGAGGTCGGGCGTGTGGTCGAACAGGTTGTTCAGGAACACGCACGCCGGCGAGGGGACGACGTAGGGCCACGGGTTGTCCTGGCCGCCGCCGCCGATCGTGCCCGCCGCGGGGCCGCCGCCGTAGCTCTCGGCGCAGCTGACGTCGCCCATGTGGACGGGATCGAGCGGCGTCGCGAGCACGCGCAGCGCGATCTCGAGGATGCCGGCCTCACCCGCGCGCAGCTCGCCGATCGCGGCGCGCACCGCGCTGGTGGCGATCGGCAGCGGGTTGGCGGGGCGCAGGTCGAAGCCGGTCGACGAGGCGTCGACGACGCGGCGCGCGTCGCCGCTCGTGAAGGTCGCAGTCGTGCCGGTGCCGCGGAGCGAGCCCGGATACACGATGCGGTTCCACGGGCCGACCTCGTGGTTGAAGAAGATCTCGGTCGGCAGATCTGCGCCGCCGATAGTCGGATCGGTCGCCTCGTAGCGGTAGTGCGTCTGCGGACCGGCGACCGGCGAGCCGTACTCGTGCGGCGTGTGGCCGGTGCCCTGGTTGCCGCTGCGGTTGCCGTCGGTGTTCGAGATGCCGAACGCCCAGATCTGATCGACGTCCCACGCGGTGTGGCCGAAGAACGTGGCGGAGCCGCTGAGGCCGAGGATCGGCGCGATGTTCGAGGCGTAGCGGGGGGGACGGCCCGCCATCGACTGGCCGTTCTGGTACGTGAGGAACGCGTTCGCGGGCGTGCGGTTGGTGCGCAGGCTCGTCGAGTAGAAGAAGCCGGTGTCGGCGTAGAGCTGCGAGAGCGCGCCCGAGGGCACCGTGCGCATGCCGCCGCTGCAGCCCGTGCCACCGCTGCACGGGATCGTCATCGTGCCGCAGGTGCCGCCGCCCGCGCAGCGATCGAGCGCGAGGCCCGGGTGGTTGGGGCGCAGCGTGAGCCCGCCGGGATACGTCGCGAGGGTCTGCGGATCGATCAGCCGGATGCCGACGACCTCGGTGTTCGGCGGGATGAACTCGGTGACGTACGCATTGACGCCGCGCGCCACCGCGTTCGGCATGCCGAAGTAGTTGACGCGGAAGAGGATCACGTCGCCGGGCGAGATGCGCACGTCGCTGCCGGCGGTGCCGCCGCTCGAGGTGCCCGACTCGGGATCGATCACCGCCACGGTCGACGCGGGGATCGATTTGCTCACCATCAGCGCCGCGATGCCCGCGCCGTGCGCGTGGCCCACGTGCATCAGGCAGACCGCCGCGACGGTCAGGAACAAGCCGATTCGTGCGTTGGCCCATGCGCGCGCGCCTGCGCGACGATCTGAATGCATCCCGATCTCCTCCGGCAAGGCGAGAGTGGCGGGGGTGCATGGCCGATCGCAAGACCTACTTCACCTCGGGCGCACCATTTTCGTGACAGCGGACGCCCATCGGGGGCGGCTACACCTCGTGGGGTCGCCGTTTGGTGAACACGGCCGCGCCCCTGGCCAGCGGCGTCGCTCCGAGATCGCTGGGGATCACGTCGGGCCCGACCTCGGCCCCCGCGCTGACGCAGAAGCCCGCCGGGATCACCGAGTTCTTCCCGAGCACCGCGAATTCGAGCGGCCCGCCTTCCTTCGCCGGCATCGCACCGACCCGCGCGTCCTTGCCGACGCGCGCGCGCTTGTCGAGGATCGCGCGCTCGACGACCGCGCCTTCCTCGACGACGCAGTCGGTCAGCAGCACCGACTCGCGCACGATGGCGCCCGGCTCGATGCGCACACCCGCCGAGAGCACGCTCTTCTCGACGCGCGCGCCCGCGCCGATCGTGCAGCCGTGCGTGATCAGCGAGTCGCTGACGATCGCGCCGTTCGCCAGGCGCGCGGGCGGGCGGTTCTCGGAGCGCGTGTGGATCAGCCAGCCGAGGTCGTTGAGATCGTAGAGCGGCGGATCGCCGATCAGATCCATGTGCGCCTCCCAGTAGCTGTCGATCGTGCCGACGTCGCGCCAGTAGCCCTTGTACATCCAGGAGTAGACGCGCTCTCCGCGCGCGATCATGCGCGGCAGGATGTCCTTGCCGAAGTCGTGGTTCGAGTCGGTCATGCGCGAGTCCTCGAGGAGGACGCGATCGAGCACGCCGTAGTTGAAGATGTAGATGCCCATCGAGCCGAGGCCCGGCACCGGCTCCTTCGGCTTCTCGACGAACTTCGTGACGCGCTCGTCCTCGTCGACCTGCACCACGCCGAAGCGCGACTTCTCTTCGTCCGTGACCTCCATCGTCGCGAGCGTGACGTCGGCGCGTCGCTCGAGGTGATCGGCGATCAGGTCGTTGTAGTTCATCCGGTAGATGTGATCGCCGCTCAGGATCACGACGAGATCGGGCCGGCGATCCTTCACGAAGAGGAAGTTCTGCTGGACGGCGTCGGCGGTGCCCGCGAACCACGAGCCGTGCTCGCGCGAGCGGTACGGCGAGTAGATGCGCACGCCGCCGGTGCGCTCGCGGTTGAGGTCCCACGGGCCGCCCGCGCCGATGTGCTCGATCAGCGAGTGCGGGCGGTACTGCGCGACGATCATCACGTCGTAGAGCCCGCTGTTCACGCAGTTCGACAGCGCGAAGTCGATGATGCGGAATTTGCCGCCGAAGGGCACCGCCGGCTTGGTGCGCTTCGCCGTGAGCACGCCGAGACGGGAGCCTTCGCCCCCCGCCAGGATCACCGCCACCGTCTTCATGTTCGAGGAACCCCCGTCACGAGCTCTGAGTAGAGACGCGCATACTCGCTCGCCGCGCGCGCCCAGGTGAAGTCCTGCCGCATCCCGTTCTTCTGCAGCATGCGGAAGCGGTACGGCTGACGATGGGTCGCGAGCGCGCGCCGCAGCCCGAAGGCGAGCGACCGCGACGACGCGACCGGAAACAGGAACCCGGTGGGCTCGTCGTGCAGATCGAGGTCGCGCACGGTGTCCGAGAGCCCACCGGTGTCGCGCGCGACCGGGATGCACCCGTAGCGCATCGCGATCATCTGCGCGAGCCCGCACGGCTCGTATCGCGACGGCAGCAAGAGGAGATCGGCGCCCGCGTAGATGCGGCGCGAGAGCGCGTCGTCGAACCCGACGCGCACGCGCACGCGATCGCCGAGCTCACCCGCGAGGCGTAGCAGGCTCTCCTCGAGCTCGGTGTCGCCGGTGCCGAGGAGCACGCAGCGGAACGCGTGCTCGCGCGCGAGCATGCGGAGCGCATCGGGCACGAGGTCGATGCCCTTCTGCTGCGTCAGGCGCGAGACGACGCCGAGCACCGGGAGGTCGGGCTGCTCGGGGAACGCGAGCGCGCGCTCGAGCGCGGCCTTGTCGGCGGCGCGGCCCTCGGGACGCTCGACGTCGAACGGCGACGCGAGCGCGGCGTCGGTCGCGGGATCCCAGAGCTCGACGTCGAGGCCGTTGAGGATCCCGCTGAGCACGCTGCGGCGAGCGCGCAGCAGCGCGTCGAGGCCGGCGCCGAATTCCGGCTCGAGGATCTCGCGCGCGTAGCCCGGCGACACCGTCGTGATGCGATCGGCGAGCGCGAGACCGATCGGCAGCGGCATCTCGCGCGCGCCCGGCGGGACGAGCGGCAGCTCGCCGGGGACGAGGCCGAACGCGCGCATCGCGGGGCCCGCCGCGAACCCGACGTACGGCAGGTTGTGGACCGTGAGCACCGTCTTGGTGCGGCCGAGCGCGGGATCGCTGAAGCGCGCGCGGTGGATCGCGGGGATCGCGGCGGACGTGTGCCAGTCGTTCGCGTGCACGACGTCGGGCACGAAGTCGATCGCGCGCGCGAGCGCGAGCGCGGCGAGGGAGAAGAACGCGTAGCGGTGCCCGTCCCAGCCGGTGTCGAGGTGGTAGACGTCGACGTCGTCCTCGAAGAGCGCCGGGCTCTCGACGAAGTAGAACGGCACCCCGTGCTGCGTGGTCGCCAGCACCTCGCCGGTGATCGTGCCCGCGGGATGCGGGACCGAGACCGTCGCCACGCGCTCGAGGGGCGTCGGGATGCGCGCGCGCGCGCCGCCGTGGAGCGGCGTCACGACGCGGACGTCGGGCGCCGAGGGCAGCGCGCGGAGCGCACGAGGGAGCGAGCCGGCCACGTCGCCGAGGCCGCCCACCTTGGTGAATGGAGCCGCCTCCGCCGTCAGGAAGAGGACCTTCATCGCTGCGATGCGACCATACACGTTCCCCGCGGGAACGGCCCACATGTGCACGAGAGGGCCGCGTCACCAGGCCCAGGCGTGCCTCGGCGATCGGCTCGCCCGCTCCGAGGCCTCTCCGTCCGCGCGACGCGCGCGCTTCCGTCCCGTTCCCTCCGGGGCGAGCACTCCTGTCGATCAGCGACAGCGATCGCGCAGCGCGCGGAGCACGGCCGGCAGCTCGCCGGACGCCACGGCGTCGAAGCGGAGCGGGCCCGAGATGCGGTTGGCGAAGAGCCACAGCGGCGCCGACTCCGCGGAGCCGTCTGCGGCGGTCGCGTCGCGGCAGCGGAGGCCGTGGCA
>JALYRN010000306.1 GCA_030855295.1 Myxococcota bacterium
GCCGACGAAGAGCTCGTGCAGCTTGCCGTGGCCGTGCGAGCCGATGACCACGTGCGTCGCGTCGGCGTCGCCGATCGCCTCGAGGATCGTGTCGGCGACCTCACCGTGCGTCACGCGCAGCTCGGCGCGTGCATCGAGCTCGTCCGCGCGCAGCTGCTCGGCGTATGCGTCGAGCTCCTTGCGATGTTCCGACGCGTCTTCCGGCACGACCCGGTGCATGCCGGGCGGCGCCACGCCGCCGCTGATCAGCGCGGTCTCGGTGCGCGCGACGCCGAGCAGCACGATCGAAGCGTTCGCCGCGCGCGCGAGCACGCTCGCCTCGGCGAGCACGCGCTCGGTCAGTGGGGAGAAGTCGACACAGACGAGGAGTCGCACGTGAAGGAACGTAGACCCGAACGACGCGCGCGCCACTCCCCGTCGGTCGGGTCGGGTCTTCCCGAATCGGCTCGCGCGCTCCCGTCCGGGTCCCTCCGGGGCGAGCGCTCCTGTCGAGCTCAGCGGCTTCCTAGAAATCGGCTCGCCCGCTCCGGGACCTTCCGTCCGCACGCGAAGCGCGCGCTCCCGTCCGGTCCCTCCGGAGCGAGCACTCCTGTCGAGCTCAGCCCTCGTGGTGCTCGAGGTATGCGTGCGGGTCGGCCTGGAAGCGCTCGGCGCAGCCGGGGCAGCAGAAGTGGTAGGTGCGGCCGTCGTGCTCGGCGGTGGGTGAGCTCTCGGAGACGACGAACTCTTCGCCGCTGACGGGGCAGGTGCTGCGATCGCCGATCTGCGTCTCGCCCATCGGGACGAGCGCCTGCTCGGAGCCGCTGGTGGACGCGGAGGCGTGGTGGCCGTCGCCCTCGGTCGCGGTGGTGGACGATGCGGACGAGCCGCCGCCGCACGCGGCGAGCGCGAGGACGGAGAGGAGCGCGAGGATCGAGCGATTCATGTGCGGGTCCTAGCGCGCGCGGGGGCCCGCGGGGAGCGCGGAAGGTGGCGTTTTCTCACTGGGATCCGCGGCGGTGTCGGAACCGTGGAGGAGGCCGCAAGTGCTCTTGCGATCTCGGCGATGGACCGCGCGGCCTCGGGACGAGAGCTTTCGTCTCGTATGCCGCGACTCGTGCTGCTGTTCGTGTTGCTCGCTGGGTGCGCGACGACCAACGAGCGCGGCGGCGGCTCGTCGGTGCGCCTGATCGATGCGGGCCCGCCGGCGCTGCCGCCGCGTGACGATCCGGGCGAGCCCCTGCCGCCGGAAGCGCCGCCCGAGGAGCCGCTCGATGCGATCGACGGCGGCGCCGCGAGCACGCCGCCCGAGCCCGGCGAGACGCCGGAGATTCCGATGCCCGAGCTCGACGGCGGCGGGCCCGACGATCCGTGCATGGGGCTCGACTACCTCGGGCGCTGCGAGGGGGACGTCGCGACGTGGTGCGGGCACGACGGTCGGCTGCGCACGCGCGCCTGCACGACGTACGGGATGATCTGCGCGTGGGTCGACGCGTCGACCGGCTACTACTGCGTCGAAGGCACCGCGCCCGAGCTCGACGCCGGCACGACGCCACCGATCGATGCGGGCGCCGCGAGCGACGCGGGCACCGCCCCGATGCCGCCGCCGGGCGTCGGCGCGCTCACCTGCCGCACGTGGGCCGAGCAGCACACGAGCTCGGGCGCGCGCTGGGGCGACGCGCTGACGGACATCGTGCGTCATCTGCCGCGCTCCTATGGCGACACCTACTTCGACTCCGACCACGTCACCTACGGGCACGAGACGTCGCACGGGATCCACTCGCACATCCGCAACTATTTGAACGACACCGGCGCGCGCGCGAACGGGTTCTACGTGATGGACGATCGCGCGTGCCTCGTGACCGAGCCGCGCATGCGCAAGAGCGACGTCGCCTCGTTCGTGCCTTCGAGCCTCCGGTGGTCGCGCTACTCGCTCTACATCACGGGATCGAGCGCGTGGGACGACACGCCGCTCTACGTGTGGGACGAGTGGAACGCGTACGTCAACGGCGCCGAGGTCGGCATCGAGCGCGCTCGCACCGGGCTCTGGACCAGCGGCTGGCGCGGCACCGTCGACGGCGTGATCGAATTCGTCGTGTACGGGATCGCGGTCGTGATGGCCGCGGAGGCGCGCGATCCGGCGTGGCTGACGCGCGACGCGAACGCGCTCGCGTTCTTCGCGTTCGAGCTCGAGCGATCGATGCGCCTCTTCCGCGAGGGACGGACGATCCCGCTGATGCAGTGGGCGGAGCAGGACGCGTACTACGAGCGGCTCCGCACCGGCAGCGAGGCCGACGCCATGCGCGCGTTCGTGCGGCGTCACCTCGGCGACGCGTGGACGCTGCGCGTGATGGGGTTCTGAGCCAGCAGGAGTGCTCGCCCCGGAGGGCGCGGACGGCAGCGCCCGGGCCGATCTCAGAGGCGCGGACGTCGGATCGAGACGACGTCGCGGCGGCCCGGATGCTCACCGACCGTCCACAGACGATCGCTCGCGTCGAGGTACAGGTCCTCGCAGCCGTGGACCCACGCGACGCTGCGGGTCGTCGCGCCGGCGCGGCCGAAGTAGAGGCGGCCGTCGGACCCGTCCTGGCTGGAGCTCGACGCGTACCAGACGTCACCCGCGCGGAGGCCTCCCTGCATCCGCGTGTGGCCGCCGATCACCGCACCGGTCGCGCGAGGCCCCGCGAGCAAGCCGGTCGTGCGATCGAGCGGCCAGGCGACGAGCCGGCCGTTCGGGGTCGCCGAGTCGTACTCACCGGTGATCAGCGCCGGCTCCCCGTCGGCGTCGCCGCGCGCGACGTACGAGAAGCGCACCGCGCACGTCCCCGGCGCGCGCACGTACCGCGCGACCCGCGGCACCGCGTATCCGTACCCGTGCGCATCGGCGCGTCCGCTGCCGACGCCGATGCGCTCGGTGTCGTCGGCATGGCTCGGCGCGAACGCACGCGAGAGGTCGTAGATGCGCAGGCCACGCGAGGTGTCCGCGACGTAGATGCGATCGCCGATCCACGCGATGCCGCCGGCGTGGAGCGCGCCGCCCGAGTCGTACGCCGCGGGCCCGAAGTCGACCTGGCCGTCGCCGTGCTCGAAGGGATCGACCAGCAGCAGGTGGCGGTAGCGTGGGCTCGCCGGATCCGACACGTCGACGAGGCTGAGGCGCGCGCCCTTCGTCGGTCGCTCGGTCGTCTTGTGGTACCAGCTGACGAGGATCAGCGAGGCCCCCTCGAGCTCGGCGTCCGCGCTGCCCGAGATGCCCTGCGGGTACCAGTAGTCGACCGCGTCGTCGCCGGTGTTCCACCGGAAGCCGCGCGGATCGAGGCCGGCCAGGCGCGTCGCGGTCGTCGTGCCCAGACCGCTGCGACCCTCGCGGTTCAGGTCGGCGCGGATGTGCGCGAGGTCGCGCGGCGCGCCGAGCCCGCCCGCGACGAGGCGATCGATCAGCGCGTCGGCGAGCGCCTCGCCTTCTTCGAGCGGGCGCTCGAGCGTCAGCCCGAACGCACACTCGTCGAGCGCCGTGATCGTCCCTTCGCGCGTGGTGCCCGGCAGCGACGCGCAGTCGATCGCGGGACAGGTCGGCTCGGCGTCGGCGCCGCCTCCGTCGAGTGCGCCGGCGTCGAGCTCGGGCGGCGTCGCGTCGTCGGGTGGATGCCCCGCGTCGGTGAGCGCGACCGCGCCGTCGAAGCTCACGCCTGCGTCGAGCACATCGTGGCCTTCGGGCGCGCCGCACGACGCGGTGAGCGACAGCACCGCGATCGCGACGCCGCACGTGAGCACCGCGCGCGCCCGCGCACCGCTCAGCGACTGGACGCCTCGATCGTCGGCGAGCGAACGCGTCGTCTCGACCGCACCGCGTTTTCCGCGCTTCGGACGCGCTGCGACGTGACTCATCCCGTCGGGCTTCGCAACGCGCATGCCCGACGGCAGAGCGCGAGGCTCACATCGCGATCCATCGCGCGAGCTCGGGGCCGATCACGCGGGGCGCGCTGCGCAGCTCGTCGAGGGTGCTCGAGCCGGTGAGCAGCATCACCGCGCGCAGCTCGGACTCCACGCGATCGAGGTAGGCCTCGGCGCCGGCGCGCCCGCCCTCTTGCAGCGCCTGCAGCACCGGTCTCGCGATCCCCGCGGCGCGGGCGCCGAGCGCGATCGCACGCGCGACGTCGAGGCCGGTCTTGATGCCGCCGGTCGCGATCGGCGCGAGCCCCGCACGCGCGACCCACGACACGCTGACCGCCGTCGGGATGCCCCAGTCCCACAGCGTCTCGCCGAGCTGCTTCGCGGCGCCCGACGCGCGCAGCGCCTCGACCGCCACCCACGACGTCCCGCCCGCGCCGCTGACGTCGACCGTCTCGACACCGACCTCGCGCAGCGCCTGCGCCACCCGCGCGCTGACGCCGCAGCCGGTCTCCTTGGCGACGACCGGGACCTTCAGCTCGCCGACCAGCCGCGCGAACGTCTCGAGCCCGCCGCGGAAGTCGCGATCGCCGCCGGGCTGCACGAGCTCTTGCGCGGGGTTCATGTGGACGAAGAGCGCGTCGGCGCCGACCTCGTCGAGCAGTTTCTGGATCTCGCTCGTCGGCTGATCGCGCGCCTGCACCACGCCGAGGTTCCCGAGCAGGAGCGCGGTCGGTGCGACGTCGCGCACGCGGAACGTTGCGGCGGCCGCGGGATCGCGCTGCATCGCGCGCTGCGAGCCCAGGCCGATGCCGTAGCCGCGCGCCTCCGCGATCGACGCGAGCTCGCGGTTGATCGCGCCCGCGCGATCGGTGCCGCCCGTCATCGACGCGATCAGGATCGGCGCGCGCAGCGTCTTGCCGAGGAGCTCGACCCCGAGGTCGACCTCCTCGACCGACAGCTCCGGCAGCGACTCGTGGATCAGCGCGACCTCCTCGAGGAGCGTCGTGCGCTCGCGGAACGCGACGGCGTCGCTCGACGCGAGCTCGAGGTGCTCGTCTTTCCTCCGGCCGATCTCGGTGCTCATCGAAGGCAGAGCGTAGCTGGCCGGAGGCGCGTGCGCGCGAGGTGCGCAGTCTCGTGCGCACCTCTTGGGAACGCTTGACGGGCCGAGCGAGTGCGCACACGCTCGCGCGCGCTATGGCACCGCCCGGGCAATGGTTGGAGGACGTCCGGCGCGGCGTCGACGGACGGCTGGCGCGCTTCTTCGACGAAGAGAGAGTGGCTGCGACAGCGCTCGCGCCCGAGGCGCTCGAGCTCGTCGAGGCGATCGAGGCGCTGACCATGCGCGGCGGCAAGCGCCTGCGCCCCGCGGTGCTCGTCGCCGCGTTCCGCAGCATCGCACCGGAGCGCGACTGGGCGGAGACGCTCCCCGCGTGCGCCGGGCTCGAGCTGCTGCAGAGCTACCTCCTGATCCACGACGACTGGATGGACGGAGACGAGCAGCGCCGCGGCGGTCCCGCGGTCCACGCTGCCCTCGCGAAGAAGCGCGGCGACGCGCACCTCGGCGCGAGCCTCGCGATCCTCGCCGGCGATCTCGCCTCGGCGTACGCGCAGCGGCTCGTGCTCGAGTCGTTCGCGACCGCGTCGCGCCCTCGAGAGATGCTCGCGGCGTTCGTGCGGATGCAGGTCGAGGTGGTGATGGGGCAGAGCCTCGATCTCCTCGCGAGCAGCGACGTCTCGCGGATGCAGCAGCTCAAGACGGGCAGCTACACCGTCGCTGGTCCGCTGCGGCTCGGCGCGCTGATCGCCGGGGCGACCGACGCGCAGATGGACGCGATGGAGTCGTTCGGCACGCCGCTCGGGGAGGCGTTCCAGGTGCGCGACGATCTGCTGGGCACCTTCGGTGATCCGCGCGCGACCGGGAAGCCGTCGGGCAACGACCTGCGCGCCGGCAAGCGGACGGCGCTGGTGCGCGAGTGCGAGCGACTCCTCGGTGACGACGAGCGCGGCGCGCTGATGCGCGTGCTCGGGCAGCGCGACGCGACCGACGAGGACGTCGCCGCGGCGACCGAGCTCTTCGTGCAGTCGGGCGCGCGGAAGAACGTCGAGCAGCGGCTGAGCTCGCTCCTCGATCAGGCGTGCACCGCGCTCGACGGCGGGGCGCTCGTCGATCCGGGCCGAGCGATGCTGCGTGAGATCGCGGGCGCGCTCGCGATCCGCGATCGATGACCGCGATCGAGACGGAGACGTCGGGCGCGGGCGTCGCGCACGGCAAGGTGATCCTGCTCGGCGAGCACTCCGTCGTATACGGGCGTCCGGCGCTCGCAGCGGGGCTGCCGCGCGGGGCGAGCGCGCGGGCGTGGTCGACGCAGGAGACGAGCACGCTGCACGTGGTGCCGTGGGACGTGACGGTGCGCCCCGACGCGGAGCGGTCGCTGTCCCAGGCGTTCGCGGCGCTGCTCGAGGCCGCAGCGCTCGAGGGCGGCGCTCGCATCGAGGCGCGCGTCGACATCCCCGGCGGTTCGGGGCTGGGCTCGAGCGCGGCGCTCGGGGTCGCGGTGCTGCGTGCGATCGACGCGATGCGCGGGTTCGAGCGGGACGACGCGTCGATGCTCGAGTGCTCGCTCGCGTGGGAGCGCGTGTTCCACGGGAACCCTTCGGGCGTCGACAACGCGATGGCGATCGCGGGCGGGCTCGGATGGTACGTGCGTGGGCAGCCGATCGAGCGCGTGCGCACGCGGCGGCCGCTGGTGCTGGTGATCGGCGACTCGGGCGAGCCCTGCTCGACGATGAGCACGGTCAGCGAGGTCGCGCGACAGCACGCGAAGAGCCCCGAGCGGATGGAGAAGCACTTCGACGCGATCGGTGTGCTCGTGCGCAACGGCCGGCTCGCGGCGGAGGCGGGCGACGCCAAGGCGCTCGGTCAGCTCTTCGACATGAACCAGTCGCTGCTCGCGGGGATGCTCATCTCGACCGACACGCTCGAGGAGATGATCGGCGCGGCGCGCGCGGCGGGCGCGCTCGGCGCGAAGCTGACGGGCGGCGGCGGGGGCGGCTGCATGATCGCGCTCGCGGCGGATCGCGAGGCGGCAGAGAAGGTGAAGGACGCGATCGAGGCGGGCGGCAAGCGCGCGTTCGTCGCGGCCGTCGGAGACGAGGAAGCATGAGCGGCGTGCCGGGTCGGGCCGAGGCGTGCGCGCGCGCGAACATCGCGCTCGCGAAGTACTGGGGCAAGAGCGACGATCGGCTGAACCTGCCGGCGGTGCCGAGCCTGTCGATCACGCTCGAGCCGATGCGCACCGAGACGGTGGTCGAGCTCGACGAGGCGCTCGCGGCCGACGTGTTCTCGCTCGACGGCGAGGTCGCGCGCGAGAAGGAGACGCGGCGCGTGACGGAGCTGCTCGATCGCGTGCGCGCGGAGAGCGGCATCGCGGCGAAGGCGCGCGTGACGAGCCGCAACAGCTTCCCGACCGCGTCGGGGCTGGCGTCGAGCGCGTCGGGGTTCGCGGCGCTCGCGGCGGCGGGGCGCGCGGCGTATGGG
>JALYRN010000307.1 GCA_030855295.1 Myxococcota bacterium
CGGCTGCGCTGCCGGTCTCGCCGGCCGCCTCGTCCGTCACCGGCTCGTCCTCCGCGGCGGCGCGCGCGAGCTGCGGCAGCTCGACGGGTCCGCCGCGACCGAGCTCCACCGGCTCCGGCATCACGACCGAGTGGTAGATCTGGATCCCACCGATCACGGCGAGCCCGGCGACGACGATCCCGACCGTCCTGTACATCCACGTCTTCGCGCCGGGCGACATGGGCTCGCGGAGCGAGCGCAGGTCGAGGTCGTCGTCGTCGTGGGCGGCCGTCGCGGCCGCGAGCGCCTGCTCTTCCTTCTTCCGGAAGAACTCCTCCGCGACCGCCGCGTGCTCCCCCGTCGCGGTCACCGCGAGGATGTCGCCCGTCGTGCTCGTCGCGCTCTTCTTCTGGCGCTTCTCCTTGGTCACCGCGGCGGGCGGCGCGACCGGCGCGCTCTTCTTCGCGCTGGCGCCCTCGACCTGCACCTTGGGGACCTCGCCCGGCCCCGGCGAGACGGCCGCGCTCGACGGCTCGTCGTCGGCCTCGTCGTCGTCCGACGCGTCGTGCTTCACGCGCATCTGCGTGTCGTCACTGGGCCGTCCTTCGCCGGTGCGGATCGGCGCGTCGCTGGCCTCGTCGTCGTCGATCGCGACGCCGCCGCCGGTCGAGACCGACACCGTCTCGTCGTTCACCGCGACCTGGGTCGTCGCGACCGCGCGCTTCGTCTGCGTCGGGAACTGGATGACGTTGCTCTGGCCGTCCTTCGCAGCTTCCTTCTCGCGCGCCGCGTCTTCCACGGAGCTGGCCGCGGCCTGCGCCTCGACGGCGATCTTGGCGGCGGTGTCCTTCGCGGTCTGCGCCTGATTCTGAGGCGCGGCGCTCGGCCGCTCGCTCTGACCGCGGTTCTTCTTCCTCTTCTTGGCCATGCGGTGGTCCTCTGATGCTCGAGCGTCGGGGCGGGTGCGTGTCGCTTCGTGGATCCGGTCGTCGGATCCCGTCGCAGGTTCCACTGTGGGCGTCGATTCGGGTGCCGGATCCGCAGAGCCGTCGACGCCCGGCGCGCCTGCGTCTGCAGGCACCGTGCCCTCCGCGGTGATCTCGTCGGAAGGCGCGCTTTCGACCGGAATCGAGGGTGATCCTTGGGTGGAAGCGTCGGCACGCGCCGGCACAGGTTCGGACGATGCGTCAGGAACTGCACGCATCTCGCCCGACGACGCGGACATCGCGTCCGCCGTCGAAGACATCGCGTCCGCCGTCGAAGACATCGCGTCCGCCGTCGAAGACATCGCGTCGGTGGTCGGGGTGGGCCCGTCGGACGGCGGCGCCGGGGGCGCGGGGATCGTCGGCGACGCGGGCACGACCTCGGCGCCCTCGGCCTCGGGCCCCGAGAGCAACGAGTCGACGTCGGTCTTGCGCAGCACGCGCGCGTCGTCCGGGATGTCCGCGCTGTCGAGGGCCTCGTCGTGCTCGGCGTCCTCGGCGGGCGCCTCGGTGCGCGTGCGCCCCGTCGGCTGCACGATGCCCTCGAAGTACAGCTTCGAGATCGTCGCGAGCGTCGTGAGGTCGTCGTCCGGGTGCAGGTCGAGCACCTCGCCGAGCGAGCGCTGCCCGTCGAAGAGGCGCAGCACCGCGTTGATCTCGTCGGGGATCTCCGCGAGCCGCTGCTGCAGCTCGTCCTCGACGATCTCGAGCACGTTGTCGAGCGGCGGCACCTGCTCGCAGACGCGTCCCCACTCGTCGACACGGCGCATGCCCTCCATCAGGATTCCCTGGGTGGGCGCGCTGATGCGCGGCTCGATGCGCACCGGCCCGAAGTCGACCTCGAAGTCGCCCTCGTTCCAGAGGAGCAGCCGATAGACCGCGCGCTCGCCGACGAGCGGGCCGAGCTCGGCGTCGATCACCTGGCCGTCGCGGAACGTGATCGTGCCGCGCCGCGCCGTCGCGGCCGCCGTCGCCCGATCCTGGGTGAGCGCGAGCACGCCGGACTTCCGGCTCATGTCGATCGTCTGCAGCAGATCGACGAGGCCCATGTCGCCGAGCGAGCCGGTGAAGCGGGTGCGCGAGATCGAGGTGCGCCGCGCCACGACGGCGTCGCGCTCGCTGCGCTGGAGGGCGAGGTTGATGCGCGCGACGATCTCTTTGATGTAGATGGGCTTGGTGAGGTAGTCCTCGACGCCGAGCTGCAGGCCGCGGACCTTGCTCTCCACCGACGTGTCGGACGAGAGGAACATGATCGGCGTCGAGGCCCACTCGGGGTTGTCGTGGATCTTCTCGACGAGCGCGAAGCCGTCCATCCCCGGCAGGCGGGTGTCGCTGAGGATCAGGTCGGGCGTCGACAGCTCGATGGTCTCGAGCGCGGTCGCGGCGTCGCTGCAGGTCGCGAGGTTGTAGCCCGCCTTTCGGAGGCTCACCTCGAGCACCCGCAAGCTGCGCGGATCGGCGTCGACGAGGAGGAGGCTCTTCCGTGCCACAAGATCACCAAGGGCTCGGGAGAGCCCGGAATTCGCGGTGGGGGCAGTCTGCGGGCGCGGGCGCTCGTGCGTCAAGCACGGGCGCTTGCAGGCTTGACCAAGAGGTCGCGGCTTCCGTATCGTGGTCCGCGGTGTCGCAGGAGAGAATGCTCATGATGCGCAGCGTCGTTCGCAGGGTCGTTGGAGCCATGCTGGTGCTCGTGGGTTGGGTCGGGATTGCTGGCACTGCCACGATCGGCCTCGCCGGGTGCGAGGAAGGTGAAGGCGGCGAGCTGGCGGTGCTGAACCTCGAGCCGCGCGCAGGCGCGTCTCAGGGCGAGCAGCCCGTGCGAATCAGCGGATCGAACTTCCGACAGGACATCGGATACACGGTCTACTTCGGCGCCACGCGCGCCACGCAAGTCACCATCATGGACGACAACACCCTGCTCGTGGCCACACCGTCCCACGATCCTGGCGCGGTCGACGTGGTGATCGCGGCCGACGACGGCCCGGCCTACCGCATCGTCAACGGCTTCACCTACAACGACCAGGGCGGCAACGTCATGGAACAGGTAGGCGAAGGCGGCGGCACAGCGGAAGAGCGGTACTGACCTGCGGGGGCGCGGCGCGATGCGGGGCGTGATCGGCCACCGCTCGCTGCGCTCCGTGCTCAGCTACAGGAAGTAGCTTGCGCGCGGTGCTCGCGACCGGCGGCCGCTGACGCCCCGCCTCACGCCGCGTGTGCTCGCGAGGAGCGTGCGCCTTCGAGTCGTGCAGCGCATCGGTCGGGGCGATGCGCGTGCGCTCTTTCGTGGTGCGTGGTCGGGGAGGGGTCAGCGCTCCCAGGCGAGCACGATCACGACGGCGATGGAGCCGGGCGGTAGATCGGGGCGGTCGCCTTGGGCGACGCCGATGCCGGTGACGGCGACGGTGTCGTCGAGGGAGGGCTCGAGCTGCTGGGCTTCTTCGAGCGAGCTGACGACGGCCATGACGGCGCCCAGGCGGCGGAAGGCGATCGCGAAGCGGCGCAGGCTCTGGGTCGCCATCTCGGTCGTCTCCTGCTGATCGAGCTCGGGGTCGGCGAAGAACGCCTCGGCGGCTTCCTGCGCGGCCTGCTGGACGTTCGCCTCCATCCGCATCTCGGGCGCGCCGCGCGCGACGCGGCCGCGGTTGATCTCGGTGAGCAGGCGCTCCGGGGCGGAGGCGGTGTCGATCGGCTGCGCGCGACGGATGAAGACCTCGGTCGCGAGGAACGCGGTGCGTCCGTTCTCTTCCTCGGCGACGACGCCGATGCCGACGTGCGTGGCGTCCGGGCTCACCAGGTTCGCGCGGTGGCCGGGGCTGTCGAGCAGGCCACGGTGGATCTCGGTCGCGCCGTAGCCGCGTCCGATGTTCTCGAGCACCAGGCCGCTGCGCACGCCCGCGGCGCGCACGCGATCGGCGGCGCTGCCGGTGGTCGGCGAGACGTGCCCGACGTAGTCGTGCTCGAGCATGTCGCGGCTGTGCGCGAGCGCGATCGCGTCGAGCGAAGGCTCGATCGCGAGCACCGGCAGCCCGCTCTCGGCGCGGGTGCGGTTGAGCGCCTCGAGCAGCTGCGCGCGGACGGTCGCGACGTCGGGCGCGGGCCCATCGGGATCGGCCTGCGGCGAGAGGCGCACCGTGCTCGGCGGGGTCGCGCCGACGTACACCGGCATGTTCGCGAGCACGCTCTCGCCGTGCGCGCCCCGCGCGAGCACCTCGACCTGGAACGCGCCGTTCGCCGTGGTCGGCACGCGCACGTCGAACTCCGGTCCCGCGCCGGCGGGCTGCCGCGTGACCGCTCCGTCGGGCGCCTGCACGACGATCGTCGGGTTCTGGAAGCCCTCCGCGAGGCGACCGTGCACGCGGATCGGCGACTGCGACGGCAGCACGCGCGGGATCGGATCGAGCTCGAGGTGACGCCACGAGAGCACGACGACGATCAGCCACACGCCGCTGCGCGGGATCACGGTCGCGCCCCAGTGCGTGTAGCCCTGCCGCGCGAGGAACTGCGCGACGCTCGAGCGCACGTGCTCCTCGACCTGCGCGCGATCGGGCAGGCCGAGCACCATCACGTGCGGGGTGGGCTCCACCAGGCCGAGGTTCCACGCGAAGAAGTCGAGCACCTCGGGCGGCGGCGGATCGCCCGCGGGCGAGAGGCGCTCGGCGATCCACTCGGCGAGCGTCGCGAGGCGGGGATCGCCGATCAGCTCGACCGTACGCTCGTGCGCGGCGCCGTCGACCGCCGCGCGCACCGAGTCGGCCTCGATGCCGCCGGTGACCCCCGGACCTTCCGGCGCCGCGGTGACGTACTGCGCGGCCCCCGGAGCGGGCGCGGCGATCTCCGTCTCGGTCTGCTCGGTGCCGAGCCGGGTGCGCTGGCGTGGACCGCCACAGCCGATCGCGAGCACGAGAGCGAGGAGCAGCGAGAGGATCTTGTTCACGGAAATGCTCGGCGAAGGAAGTGGGTACGGAGCGCGGGGATCACTGCGCCCAGGGGTCGACGACCTCGCTGCTCGGGCGCGTGCGGGGCGTCGGTGTCGGGGTCGGCGTGGGGTCCGGCGCGGTCGCGGTGTCGGGGCGGCGCCGGTGGCTGCCTCCGCTGCTCGTCGCGACGCGCGCCTCTACGAGCGTCACGCTGAGCGACGCGGGGCTCGCGCTGCCGAGCATCACGCTCGAGCTCTCGAACCCGCGCATGCGCACCTCCGCGACGCGCTCGCCCTCGCTCGGAGCGGGCAGCTGCACGGGCGTGTTCCCGACGATCACTCCGTCGAGGACGACCTCGGCGCCGACGGGCTCGGAGGTGATCTCGATCATGCGCGCCGGCGGCGCGGTCGGCGCCTCGGCCGTCGTCACCTCGGCGACGGGAGGCGGCGGCACGGGCACGGTCGGCGGCGGCAGCGGCGGCACGACGATCGGAGGAGCTTCGTCGGTGCTGCCCGACGACGCGGTCGCGGGCGAGCCCGTCATCCAGAACACGGTGCCGCCGACGCCCAGCCCGATCACCAGCAGCGCCGCGAGCATCGCTACGATCAGCGGCGCGCGGCTCTTGGGCAGCGCGACGTCGTCGCTCGGCGGCATCCCCTCGGTGTGGAACGCCTGCCCGAGGCGCATCTCGGTGCGCGACGGCGGCTCGAGCGCGTCGGCGAGGTTGCCGGGCGGCGTGATCCCGGCGCGGCGCGAGACGTCGATCTCCCCGCCCGTGGAGATCGCGTCGAGGTCGGCGATCAGCTCGCCCATCGAGCCGTAGCGGTCGTCGGGCTTCTTCGCGAGCGCCCTGAGGATCACGTCCTCGATCGCGCCGAGGCCCTTGCCCTGCACCTGCGAGGGCGGCAGCGGCTGCTCGAACATGTGCTTCGAGAGGATCCCCATGAAGGTGTCGCCGTCGAACGGCACCTTGCCGGTGAACATCTCGTACATGATCACGCCGAGCGCGTAGATGTCGGTGCGCTTGTCGACGCTCTGTCCCGACGCCTGCTCGGGCGACATGTAGTGGGGCGTCCCGAAGATCATGCCGGTCTTCGTCAGCTTGCTCGACGCGCCGCCGACCTTCGCGATGCCGAAGTCGAGCACCTTCACGAAGTAGGGGTCCTGCCCCTGCTTGATGAGCGAGATGTTGTCCGGCTTCATGTCGCGGTGGACGATCCCGCGCGCGTGGGCGCCCTCGAGCGCGCTCGCGATCTGCCGGAGGATGTGCAGCGCGGTCTGCATCGGGACCGAGCCGCCCTTGGCGATGAACTGCGTCAGCGAGAGCCCGTCGAGGTACTCCATGACGAAGTACACGGAGCCGTCGGGCAGGCGACCGAAGTCGCTGATGTCGATGATGTTGGGGTGGCCGATCGAGGTCGCGCTCTGGGCCTCTTGCATGAAGCGCTGCACGACGTCGGCGTCCTTCGCCATGTCGCCGCGGAGCACCTTGAGCGCCATGCGCTTGCCGAGGATCGCGTGGGTGCAGAGGTAGACCACCCCCATGCCGCCCTCGCCGACCTGCTTCTCGACGCGGTAGCGACCGTCGATCACGCGCCCGAGCAGCGGATCGGGCGGCGGCGCGTCGTTCAGCTCCTGCGTCGGCGTGCCGTCGTGGGGACAGAACGCGACCGGCTCACTGAAGCGAGTGCCGCACTGCGAGCAGAGCTTCATCGGGGGGTGGGATTGTAGCCGACCCCCTCGCATCCGCGAAGGAGTTCGCCGGAGAGACCCCGCCGCCGCGAGCTTCCGTGGGTGCGCCCGCGATCAGGCGCCGTCGGGCGCGGCGTCGTCGGGGAGCGCCGCATCATCGACGGCAGCATCGTCGACGGCACCGTCTTCGACGCGACCGTCGAGGGTGGCACCGTCATCAGACGCGCCGTCGAGGGCGCCATCCCGGATGGCTGCGTCGAAGCGCTCGCCCGCGTCGCGGGGGCCGGCGTCGATCGCGCCCCGACACACGCCGCCGGTGCAGGTGAGCTCGGTCCGGCACTCCGAGGTGCGGGTGCAGGGCTCGCCCTCGACCTTGGCGCCGCCGGCCACGTCACCGCAGGCGTAGGCGCCGAGCGCGACGTGGAGCATTCCGGCCAGGAGCGTGATGCCGCCGAGCCGGAGTGCAGTACGTCTCATCCAGGAAGGGTGTCAGGTCGTGCGGGTTCCGCAATTCGCGCAGAACTTGGCGCCCGGCGGGAGCATGGTCTGGCAGGCGGCGCAGGGCTTGGGCGCGGGGGGCGCGAGCGAGGTGCCGCACTCCGCGCAGAACTTCCCCGGCGGGACCTTCGCGCTGCAGCCCGGGCACGTGACCGTGCCGCCCTGCGGCGCCGGCGACAGCTGCTGCGGCTGACCGGGCATCATCCCGCCCGGCCCGCCTGCCTGCTGGCCGTACATGTTCGCCATCGCGAAGCCCATGCCGAGGCCGGCGCCGGCGCCGGCCATCCCGGTGCTCTCGCCTCCGCCCTTCGCCATGCCCTGGCCTGCGCCGAGCATCGCTTCAC
>JALYRN010001208.1 GCA_030855295.1 Myxococcota bacterium
CGCTCAGCCCGCGCGCCGCGCGCGGCTCGAGCGCGAGCAGCACGATGCCCGACACGTTCCGGTCGAGCCGGTGCAGCACGCCGACGCCCTCGCGATCGAAATGCGCGCGCGCGAGGTCGACCAGGTTGATGCCCGCGCCGCCCTCGCCGCCTTGCGACAGCACGCCCGCGGGCTTGTCGACCGCGACCAGGTGCGCGTCGCTCCAGACGATCCACGCGCCGAAGTCGAGCCGCGGCTCGGGCGCGCGGCGGACGTCGGGACGATCACCAGGAGCGCGCATTCGGATCGATTGCATAGCGCATGCGCGCCTCGCGATGTAGGACCGCGCGCGTGGCCACCCGCGTTCCTCACGAGAAGGTCTACGGCGTCGCGGCGACGCGCGCCGTGTTCGAGCGACGCATGGACGACGTCCACCGCATCGCGTTCACGGCGGCGCTGAGCAAGGCGCTCGGTCCGGTGCTCAGCGAGGCGTCGAAGCGGCGCGTCGCGTACGAGGAGCGCACCGACGAGGAGATCGCGAACATCGCGGGCTCGGTGCATCACGAGGGCATCTGCGTCGCGGTCCGTCCGCGCAAGGTGCATCCGCTCGACACGCTCCTGCGCGAGCGCTGGCGCGGAGCGATCGCGATCGACGACGTCAGCAACCCGCACAACGTCGGCGCGATCGTGCGGAGCGCGGCGTTCTTCGGGATCGAGGCGCTGCTGGTCGCCGGCGATCCCGATCGCGCGCCGCTCACTCCGTCGGCGGTGCGGGTCGCGCAGGGCGGCGCCGAGCACGTTCACGTCGTGCGGGAGCGCGAGCTCGCTCCCGCGCTGCGCCGCCTCGCGTCGTCGGGCGTCGCCGTGGTCGGCACCGACGTCCGCGGCAAGCGCGCGCTCGACGACGTGCGCTGGCCCGAGCGCACGATGATCGTCCTCGGCAGCGAGGGCGAGGGCATGAGCGCCGCGGTGCGGTCCGCCTGCACCGAGCTCGTCACGATCCCCGGCAGCGGCGCGGTCGAGTCGCTCAACGTCGGCGTCGCCGCCGGTGTGATGCTCGCGACGTGGGCGCGCGCGATGCGCGCGTGATCGCGGACGACGCCAAGGTGCACGCGCGCGCGAAGGTCCTTCGTGCGCGCGACGCGATCCAGCCACAGCCGACGAAATTGCCGACGTTGACCCCCCTCCCCCAGTCCACGTACCGTTCCTCGAGGCCGGCATGACCCCCGACACGCTGCTCGGAGAAGGCGGAGCCGATCCTCGGATCGGCATGGTCCTGCAGGACCGCTACAAGATCGTCCGCAAGCTGGGCGAGGGCGGGATGGGCGCGGTCTACGAGGGCGAGCACGTCCTCATCAAGCGCCGCGTCGCGATCAAGTGCCTGCACGCGCACTACGCGAACAGCCCGGAGATCGTCGCGCGCTTCCATCGCGAGGCGCTCGCCGCGACGTCGATCCGACATCCCAACATCGTCGAAGTGACGGACATGGGGCGCTTCCCGGACGGGGCGTTCTTCATGGTCCTCGAGTTCCTCGATGGCCGGGACTGGGCGGCCGATCTCGCGCGAGGCGGCGCGCAGTCGCTCGCGAAGGTCGTCCACATCATGACGCAGGTCTGCGACGCGCTCGCGGCCGCGCACGAGAAGGGAATCGTCCACCGCGATCTCAAGCCCGAGAACGTGTTCCTGAGCCAGCGCGGGGACGATCCCGACTTCGCGAAGGTGCTCGATTTCGGCATCTCGAAGATGCAGGACTCGCCGGGCGATCCCGAGGCGCAGGCCAAGAGCAAGGGCCTCACGCGCACCGGCATGGCGATGGGGACGCCGTACTACATGGCGCCCGAGCAGGCGCAGGGGAAGAAGGACATCGATCACCGCGCGGACATCTACGCGCTCGGCGTGATCCTGTTCCAGTCGCTGAGCGCGCAGTACCCGTTCGACGACGAGTCCTATCCGATGCTCGTCGTGAAGATCTGCACGCAGGAGGCGCCGCCGATCGCGCGCTGGCGGCCCGACCTCCCCGAGCCGGTGCAGACGCTGATCGCGCGCATGCTCGCGAAGATGCCGGCGGATCGTCCGTCGAGCTGCGCCGAGGTGAAGGCCGCGCTGGCGCCGTACCGATCGCACGAGCAGGCGCCGATGATCCCGAGCGACGCGGGCAGCACCGCGAACATGTCGGTCGGGACCTTCGGCGACGCGGTGAGCGGGAGCCCGGCGGCGCCCGTGATCCCGATGACGACGCCCGCCGCGGCGCAGAGC
>JALYRN010001209.1 GCA_030855295.1 Myxococcota bacterium
CTCCTCGCGCACCGGCGCGCACTCGCGCCCTCGTCGCTGCGCCTCCGCCTGCGCCGGCAGCAGCGCGGCGACTCCGACGATCGATCCCTGCAGAAAGCGGCGCCGTTCCATCGACGGCAGTGTAGACCGCGGAGGTCGCGAGCGTGTCGGCCGTTCGCCGTGCCGCCGCCGACGAGTCAGCGCCGATGAGTCAGCGCCGACGCCTCATCACGAGTCCGATCGCGAGCACCAGCGCGATGAGCGCCGCCGTTCCGCGACCGCCGTGGCCGCGCCCGACCGCACAGCCTCCGCCCGTCACCACCGGACGCGCGCAGACCGCCGCCGAGCCGTCCGACGTGCGCCGGCACTCGAACCCGATGCCGCACGCGTTGTCGGGATCGCAGATCTGCGCGCACGTGCCCTCGCTGCCGACGGTCGCGCACAGCCCGGTGATGCAGTCCTCGCCGCTGGCGCAGCCCTCACCGACGAGCGCGCGCTCGGGCGCGCACACGCTCACGCCCGGAGCCACCGGCGTGCACGCGAAGCCCGCCGGGCACATCGACGCGTCGGTGCACTCCGCCGTGCACCAGCGGCGCCCACCGGACGCCGCGCAGATGCCCATGCCGCAGTCGACGTTGTCGACGCACGCGCTCCCGATGCTCCCGCCGCGCGCGCGCACGCACACCGCGTCGCGGCACGAGAAGCCCATCGGGCAGGTGCTGCCCTCGCCGCACGAGGCGACGCACTCGCGGATCCCCGCGGTGTCGCGGCACATCCCGCTGCGGCAGTCGACGTCGCCCCCGCACGGCTCGCCGAGCCCGTGCAGCAGCCCGCTGACGATCCCATCGTCCACGCAGCCGCCGCACTGCTCGCCGCTCGGCAAGCAGATCTCGCCCCCGAGGCAGCGCCCCTCGTCGAGCCGACAGGGCGGCAGACAGCGCTGCCGTCCGTCGCCGGGATCGCTGCAGAGCAGCGAGGCGCAGTCGGTGTCGCTCGCGCACGAGGCGCCGATCGGCATCGCGCCCGCGGAGCCCGGGACGCAGTGCCCGTCGCAGCCCTGCGCGCCGCAGTAGAAGCCGGGCGGGCAGCCCAGCGCCGGACGCGCCGGGTCACACTCCTGCGTGCAGAGCATCCCCTCGACCGTGTCGGCGCAGAGCCCGCCGATGCAGGTCGTGCCGTCGGTGCAGGCCGAGCCGAGCGGCATGCAGCCCTCGTCCACCATCTCGTTGCAGTCGTTGTCGAGGCCGTCGCAGATCTCGCCGCTCTCGTCGGGGATGCACGCGTCGCCGACCTGCTCGAGCACGCCCTCGATCCAGTCGAGGTGGCGATAGATCTCGTTGTACGCGCCAGGCGCGGTACCGCAGCGCGGCTCGGTGCGGCCGTCGGGGCTGAAGATGAAGCTCGCGACGCCGTAGATGAGTCCGTCCGCTGCGATCGCGGGGCCGCCCGAGTCGCCCGAGCACACCGTCGGGTCGACGAAGATCAGCCCGCCCTGGTAGCCCTCGACCGCGCCGCTCGCGATGTACTTCGTCCCGGCGGAGCCGGTGGGCGTCTGCCCGAATCCGACCGCGGTGATCTCGCCGCCGAGGAGGTTGCGCGGCGACTCGAGCGCGATCATGCGCGGCGTCTCGCTCGCGGGCGCGGTCAGCTCGATCAGCGCGACGTCCTCGGCCCGCCCGTCGCCGATGTTCCCGCTGCTGCCGGGGATGATGAAGATCGTGCGCGCGCGGTGCTCCGCGGTCAGCGAGCGCTCGGAGCTGCCCACGTACAGCGAGACGCTCGAGGGCGACGCGACCACGCCGCTGCCGCTGGTGACGCAGTGCCGCGCGGTGAGGACGACGCGCGGCGAGATCAACGTCGCGGTGCACAGACCACCGGCGCGGTTGTAGAGGAGCATCACCTCGGGGTGCCCGCTGTCCCGCGTTCCGTCGACGATGCCGGCCTCGCGAACCCCGAGCTCGGGGGACGAGGGCGCGCAGGCCGCGAGCGCGAGCGCGATCGTCGCCACCGCGAGAGACATTGCCGTGCTCGAGCTCGATCGCATCAGTGCCTCACTCTCGTCCGAAGCCAGGAGTTCCGAAGGAACGCGCGCCGAGCCGTTGCGTCCCCGATCGAAGCCGGAGCGCCGCTCACCCGCGACGCGCGCGACGCTGCCGCAGGAGCATGCCGAGCGCACCGCACGCGAGCGCGACGAGCACCCATCCGCCGCGGCCGCTGCCCGCGCTCGAGACCGAGCAGCTCCCGCCGCTCGCCGG
>JALYRN010001210.1 GCA_030855295.1 Myxococcota bacterium
TCGTGTACGGCGTGCGCGACGTGCACCGCAGCCACCGGATCGACGTGCCGCGCCCCGCGGCGAACACGCGCGCGGGGCGCACCGACGCGTGCACGCTCTGTCACCTCGAGCGCGACGCCGGCTGGGCCGAGCGCGAGCTCGCGCGCCGACCGAGCGAGACCGATGATGCTGGGCGATCGCGCGCCGAGCGGGGCAGCGACGTCACGTCGGCGGACGATGGCGCGGTCATGCTGGAGGCGGGCGTGGGCGGTGATCCGGTGCAGCGCGCGGTGATCGTCGACGCGATCGCGACCGCGCCGGGAGGCGATCGCGCCGGGCGGCTCGGCGTGCTGCTGAGCACGATGCATGACGACGCCTATCCCGCGATCCGCCATCTCGCGTGGCGCAGCGTGCGCACGATGGCGCGCGTGCCGCTCGCGCCGTCGCTCTTCGTCGCGACCGACGGCGCGACCATGCGCGCGGCCGCGATCACGCGCATCCGCGAGCAGCTCGGGGAGCCGATCGCCGATCCGGACCCCGAGCAGATCTCCGCGCTGCGCGCCCGTGCCCGCGACGTCGCGATCGAGATCGGCGAATGAGCACGCCCGCCGAGACGACGGAGCTGCGACGACGGCGGACCTGCCGGCGCTTCGGCTGGACCGCGCTGCTCGGGTGGGCGGTGCTCGGCCTCGCGCTCGAGGCGATGCACGGCTGGAAGATCGGCGGCTACCTCGACGACGCGCTCGCGCGCGAGCTCCTCGTGCTCGGGCACGCGCACGGCGTGGGGCTCGCGCTGGTCGTGCTGGTGTTCGGCGAGGCCGCGGTGCCGCTCTTCGGGGAGCGCGACGACGGAGGCGCATCGCTCGCGCTGCGCATCGGAGCGATCGTCGTGCCCGCGGCGTTCGCGCTGTCGGCGATCGATCATCCCGAGGGCGATCCGAACCTGCTGGTGTGGCTCGTGCCGCTCGGCGCGCTCGCGGTGATCGCGGCGCTCGCGCGCACCGCATACGAGGCGTGGCGGTAGCTCAGATCCGGATCGCGAGGATGCGGTGCACCGGCAGGCCGTCTTCTTCGGCGCGCACCTCGCGGTTCGAGCGCGCGCCGTAGGTGTTGACCTCGCAGGGGACGAGCTCGAACGCGCCCTGCGCTTCGATGCCCGCGCGCATGTCGGCGCCGCGATCCTCGACGTCGGTCTGCACGAAGAGCTCACCGCCGGGCGCGAGCAGGCGGGCGAGGTGATCGAGCAGGTCCTCGTCGAGCACGCGGCGTTTCGCGTGCCGCTTCTTCCACCAGGGATCGGGGAAGTGGATGAACACGCGCGCCACCGACGCGTCGGGCCCCGAGCGCGCGAGCACCGTCCGCGCGTCGGCGCGCAGCGCGACCACGTTCGCGAGCTCCTCGCGCACGCGGCGCAGCTCGACGAGGTGCGCCCACTTGGCCTTGATCTCGAGCCCGACGATCCGCGAGCCCGGCGCCGCGCGCGCGCGCTCGAGGAGGAACCGACCGCGGCCGAAGCCGATCTCGAGCTCGAGCGGTCCCTCGCCCGGCACCAGGGCACCGAGATCGACGGTGCCCTCCGGAGCGGTTCGCGCCAGGAGCTCGTAGCGGATCGGCGGGGCGGTCGGCATGGAGGCGCCCCAGGTACGACGACGGAGGCCGCGGAGCAACCGTGCGCGATCCGCGCACCGTTCTTGACCCCGGCCCCCGCACCGTCGTATCCAAGTCGCGGCGGCAATTTGCCGCCTCTCGTGTGCTTCCGGAGGGCCTCGTGCCGAAGATCCTGGGCGTCGACGACAGCAAGACGATGCGCCGCATCCTCGAGATGACGTTCGCCGGCGACGGAAGCTCGTCGATCACGACCGTCGACGACGGCGACTCCGCGGTCCGCTGGGCGGCCGAGAACGGCGCCGACATCGTGCTCGCCGACGCCTCGATGGGCGGCACCGACGGCTACGAGGTCGCGCGCGCGCTGCGCTCGAACCCGGCCACCCAGAACGTCGCGGTGATCGTGCTCGCGAGCCAGCACCAGCCCTACGACGCCGACAAGGGTCGGTCCTGCGGCGTCGACGATCACGTCCTCAAGCCGTTCGAGACGCAGGCGCTCATCGACAAGGTGCGCGACGTGCTCGGGCGTCCTCGCGCCGCTGCGACCGCCGGTGCGCGACCGGCCTCGGCCGTCGCCGCTGCACCGCGCCCGCCGGCACCGCCCTCGCCTCCGCGTCCGGCCGCGCCGCCGGTCGTCAGCCCGCCGGGAC
>JALYRN010000308.1 GCA_030855295.1 Myxococcota bacterium
GAGGAACGCGAGGTCGAACGACACCGCGTGGCCGACCGGCACCGCGCCCCCGAGGGCCCGCTCGATCGCGGGACCCAGCTCGGCGAGGGTGGGCGCCCCGCGCAGCGACTCGTCGTCGATGTGGTGGATGTCCGCCGACGCGCCCACCGGCGTCGCGGGGTCCACCAGCGAGGCGAGGCGCTCGACGACGGCGCCGCGCACCACGCGATGGATCGCGATCTCGCAGATTCGATCGTTCGCCGGATCGCAGCCCGTCATCTCGAGGTCGAGGAACGCGAGCGGCACCTCGTCGAGAGGGACGTCCCAGAGCGCGTCGTCGTCGGGCGTCATCCTGGAGCATGCGCCACGAAGCCGGCCCGAGCAGCGACGTGGGCGGCGTCTTCCGACACCTGCCGGCGTCGCAGCATTGAGCCCTTCCGCGGGGCCGGGAGGCGACTTGACTGGGCGGCCGGTCCGAATATTCTCGGGCCAGCCGAGGGGGGCAGTTTCTCACACACGCCGCCGTAGCCATCTGTGCGGGCCGTTGCTGACACGGCCGTCGGGTGGGCGGAGGAGTGTGCCTTGGGAGGCTCTGTGCTTGCCGAAGCGCGCAGGCGGCCGATTGGGCTGTCCTCTCCGGTGTGGAGGAAGAAGTAATGGCAAACGGTACCGTCAAGTGGTTCAACAACGCCAAGGGCTGGGGCTTCATCTGCCAAGACGCGGGCCCGGACGTCTTCGTCCACTACTCGCAGATCACGGGTGAAGGCTTCCGCACACTCCGCGAGGGGCAGATCGTTCAATTCGAGCTGAGGGACGGGCCGAAGGGCCCGCTCGCCGAGGGCGTCCGCCGCGTCGACTGAGAGGCGCGCGCTCGCCGGATACGCGAAAGGCCGCGGAGCTCCGCGGCCTTTCTCAATTCTGCGCCGCGGAACCGTCAGCTACCGGGCGGAACACTGGCCGGAGGAACATAGCGCTCGAGGCCGAGGGCCCACTGGACCTCGGCGATCGCGGAGTCCGCGCCGTCGGCCGGCTTGGTCCAGGTGACCTCGTGATAGACGTCGAGGATCTTCTCGGCGTCGACGGGATCGGTCACCGGCGTGGTGCCCGACCAGGTCTCGACGTAGCCGCGCTCGACCGCGCCGGGCCCGATCGTCGATCGGATGCGCGCGAACAGCTCGGTCTCGCTCGCCTCGTCGGGAAAGTCCGAGCGCTGCGAGCGAGCCGTGAACGAGACGCGGAGCTCCTCGCCGAGCTGCACTCGGACGCCGGAGTCCATGATGTGCAGGCGCACTCGCTCCGCCACGTGGATCTCGGCGGGTCGCGTCCGGTACACCTCGATACCGGCAGCAACGAGCTGCTCCTTCACCTTCTTGACGTCCATCGTGCTCGGGTCTGCCGGGTGGGCGCGCATCACACCGCGCCGCCGGTCGCGAGACTACCACCGCCCCTGACCATGGAGCAACGCGTGAGCTTCGATCGACACGAGAAGGATGCGCTGGGCCGCGACGTCGTCGTCGATCGCCCCCCGCAGCGGGTGGTCTCGCTGGTGCCGAGCGAGACGGAGAGCGTCGCCGCGATGATCGGTCTCGAGCGCCTCGTCGGGCGGACCGACTTCTGCGAGGAGCCGAGTGGCTCGATCGCGCGCGTGCCGAGCGTCGGCGGCACGAAGAAGCACGACGTCGAGAAGGTCGTGGCGCTCCGCCCCGACCTCGTGCTCGCGAACCAGGAAGAGAACGGTCGCGCCGACGTCGAGGCTCTGATCGCGCGCGGGCTGAACGTCTTCGTCTCGTTCCCGTGCACCGTGGCCGAGTCGCTCGCGCACCTCGAGCGCACCGCGCGCCTGCTGCACGTCGAGACCGAGCGCGTTCCCGAGATCGCGGCGCTGCGCGCGGCGCTGCGGCGGGCCGAGAGTGCGCGAGAGGCGCCGCCGGTGCGCGTGTTCGCGCCGATCTGGAAGGAGCCCTGGATGACCTTCGACGGGCGCACCTACGCGAGCGATCTGCTGCGCGTCGCCGGGGCCGAGAACGTCTTCGCCGATCGCGCTCGCCGCCATCCGCTCGCCGCCGATCTCGGGCGCGCCGAGGCGAAGCCGACCGATCGCGACACGCGCTATCCGCGCTTCGAGCTCGACGAGGTGCGCGCGCGCTCGCCCGAGCTCGTGCTGCTGCCCGACGAGCCCTACCGGTTCGGGCCCGACGAGGCGCGCGAGCTCGACGCGCTGGGCACGGGCGCGCGCGTCGTCTTCGTCAGCGGCAAGGATCTGTTCTGGTACGGCGTGCGCGCCGCCGGGGCGATCGACCGGCTCGCGGCGCTCTTCGACGAGCACCGCGAGCGGTCGTGATCGTCACATCGCGGCGACGTTCGGCGCGCCGGGCGTCGACGTCGGCGTGAACGCCCAGTCGGCCGATGCGTCGTCGGTGTCCGCGCCGTTCGGGATGCGCGACAGCGAGCCGGCCTCGGTGCCCGAGTCGGACGCGGTGGTCGCCGTGCCCTCGACCAGCGAGTAGCTCATCCCGCCGAGCGTCACCGCGGTGATCGAGCCCTCGTACGAGAGCGCGTCGATCAGAGCGCCGCTCGTCTCGTGGATCAGCGCGATGCCGTCGGGCGCGCCGTTCTGGACCTGGTCCGTCGCGCCCGGGAACGCGACGCGGGTCACGCCCGCGGGCGTCGTCACGGCGGCGACGGCGATCACGAGGTACCCCCCGGCCCCGAGCGTCCCGCTCAGCGCGATGCGCCGGTACTCCGCGCCGCCCGCCGAGCCGTTCACGAGCACCACCGCCATGCCCGTGAGATCGACCGACGTGATCCCCGGGTTGTGGAGCTCGATGAACTCCGCCGCGTCGGAGCCCGGCTGATCGTAGTCGACCTCGTTGATCACGACCGAGCCGAGGCTGCCCGAGATGACCTCGAGCGCCGCGGTGTCGACGATCGCGCCGAGCGTCGCCGTCAGCGTGCCGGTGTCCGCCGTCGCGCCGGCGACGAAGTCGAAGTCCGCCGAGCGTGCGTCCGCCGGGACGAGGACGCTCGCCGGCAGCGTTCCGCCGGTGTCCTCCGCGAGCGTGATCGTCGTGCCGCCGGGGGGCGCCGGGATGTCGAGCGTCACGGTGAAGCGCTGCGTGGCGCCGACCGGCACGGTCGCGCTGGTCGGCGTCAGCTCGAAGGCGGCGGGCGCCTCGGTCGCGCCCAGCACGCGCACGTCGGCGGTGCGCATCACGCCGTCGAGCGTCGCGGTGATCGTCACCGGCGTCGCGGCCGCGGTGACGCCCGTCACCGGCACGACCACGCTCGATGCGCCGGCGGGGACGATCACGTCCATCACCGTCACGCCCGCGCCCGCCGTGATCGTCACGGTCACCGCGGAGCCGACGGCGCGCGTCAGCCGCACCGTCAGCGCCGCGGGGAACGTCGGGCCGCTCGCGGCGCCGGCGCGCACGTACGAGAGCGCGGGCTGCAGATCGAGCAGCTGCGGCGTGCCCGCGACCACGTCGTCGGCGTCGCGCGGGTGCAGCTTGCTCGCCGAGCGGCGGAACGCGACGACGCCGGTGATCGAGTCGAAGCTCTCGCCCATCACCGGGAACGGCGTCAGCAGGAAGAAGAGATCGTCGACGCGCAGACCGCCGGTCACCTCGAACTCGTTCGTGGGCGCGACCTCGCCGCCGGTCGGCGCCGGCGACGCGTTCGTCACCGAGACCGTGCTCACCGTCACGAGCACGCCCTCGAGCGCCTCCGCGCGCGTGCCGCCGGTCGTGACCTCGGCGGACGTGACCGCGACCGGTGCGGGGATCGCCGCGGTGCCGGTGACCGTCACGCTCGCGAGCGCCGACGTGAGCTGGATCTCGCCGAAGAAGTCGGCGACCGCGCCCTCGGCGCTCACCGCGTCGCCGCGCGCCTGCGTCGGCGCGCCGCCGGTGTAGACGAAGATGCCGGAGTGATCGGCGTTCACGTAGTCCGGCGAGGCCTCCGGCACCTGCATGAAGAAGCCGTTGGTGCCGAGCGCGGTGATCACGCCCGTCAGCACGACGCGCGTGCCGACGCCGACCGTGCCCTGCTTCACGTCGTAGATCGTCGCGGGACACGCGGCCGTGCCGGGGTTCGACAGCATCGGGCAGGCATCACAGAGATCGCCCTTGCCGTCGCCGTCGGTGTCGAGCTGATCGGCGTTGGGGAGGCCGGGGCAGTTGTCGGTCGCGTCCGGCACGCCGTCGCGATCGACGTCGTTCGGATCCGGCGGGGAGCACGAGGTGCTGTCCGCCTCGAGCGGGCACGGGTCGCACGCGTCGCCGAGCCCGTCCATGTCGAAGTCGGCCTGCGCGCCCATGTCGAGCGGGCGCACCGGGTTGAACACCGACGCGCAGTTGTCGTCGCCATCCGCGATGCCGTCGCCGTCGGCGTCGGTAGCGGTGATCATGCCGGTGTAGCGGGTCGAGCCCATCACCTCGGCCATCGCGCCGTTGCGCTCGGGATGGCACGAGGGCTCGTTCTCCGGCTCACCGCAGAAGAAGAGCGGGTAGGTCGACGCGTTCGACGCGGCCAGCGCGTCGTAGGTCACGCCGAGCTCGCGCATGACGCATGCGCGCCGTGCCTCGCCGCAGACGTCGAGCTCGTCGCACGCGTCGCCGCCCGCGAGCGCCGCCACGACCGCCGCCTCGCCGTAGAGCGGCACACCACCGCGCAGCACGAGCGCGACGTCGGTCGCCTCGGCGTCGATCACGGCGCGGTGCATCGAATTCACGCTGCCGTCGAAGATCGCGAGATCCGCGACGCGCCCCACCACGATCGCGCCGAGCACGTCGTCGGTCGCGGTCGCGACGGCGCCGTTGAGCGTCGCCATGCGCCAGAGATCGGCGTCGGAGAAGTAGCCGTCCATGTAGTCGGCGTTGAGCGAGTCCGCGCACTGCAGCTCGCGCAGCATGTTCATCGAGCCGGTGAACACCCAGTCGGTTCCGAGCGCGATCGGCACGCCGAGGCGGTCGTACTCGGTCACGCGCGCGGTCTCGCCGTAGAGAGTGACGTTCGAGCGCGGCGACCAGATCAGCATCGCGCCGTCGACGCCCATCTCCTCGATGTCGGTCGGCAGCACGCCGATGCCGTGGATCATCGCGGTGTTCGGCTGCACGAGATCGAACTCGCCCGCGCGCGTGCACAGGAACTCGTTGCGCGAGACCGCGTCGATGCCCTCGGACACGTGCGGGGTGTACGAGTCGTGCGGCGCGATCTCGGCGGCGGTGGTGCGCCCCGCGTTGTAGTCGCAGCCGGTCGTCAGCTGGGTGCCGTCGGAGTCGCCCAGCGGGAAGGTGTCGTACTCGACCTGATCCTGGCCGAGGCCCTCCATCGCCGCGCGATCGAGGTTGCGCATCAGGCCTTCCTGCGAGCCCGAGCCGTTGAGCGACGTCGCGCCGCCGAGGACCATGCGGAGCTCGGCCCAGCGCATCTGCTCGCTGGTCGCCATCATCGGCGGGATGCGCGTGTGCCCGCGCTGCCCTCGGCGCCAGTCGTGGCGGTGCTCGTAGCGCTCGTCGGTGCGCGTGTAGGGGTCGCCCTGGAAGCTCAGGTGCTCGTGCGCGTTGATGAGGCCCGGCGACAGCACGCCGTCGGGGCAGTCGATGCGCGTCGCGGTCGCGGCGCCCTCGGCCGCCATGCAGTCGCAGTCGGCGCACACGATCGAGCCCGCCGCGTTCACGAGGACGTGACCGCCGACGAGCACCTCGCTCGGCGTCAGCACGTCCGCGATGATCAGCAGGTTGCCGTCACCCGCGGTCGTCTCGCACACCGCGCCCGACGCGTGCGCCGGGCGATCGGCGGCGGGGCACTCGCGCACCGTGATCGGCGGACCGCCGTCGGGCATCTGCGCGTCGGGCACCTCACCGTCGACGGGAGGCACACCGGTGTCGGGGCCGGCGTCGACCGTTCCGCCGTCCATGCCGGCCGGCGGGGTGTCGCAGCTGCAGCCCGCGGCGAGCGCGGTCGGGAGGAGCGCCGAGAGGAGAGCGAGGCGGAGGGCTCGTGCAGTCATGGGACCTTCGTAAGTAGAAGGGCCCCACGATTCGAGACCGCCGCGGGAGGGTCAAGCCGAAGGCGTGACGTCGCTGCGACGTTCGCGTCAGAGGTTCTCGGTCGACGCGAGCAGCTCGGGGATGAACTGCGTCCGCGGGCGGATCAGCGTGCGGCGCGCGGCCCGGAGACGCGTGTCGACGCGGACGCCCTCGGCATCGTAGCGACCGCCTTCGACGAGATCGTCCTCGAAGTCGTAGGTCGTCGCCTCCGAGGTGCGCGGCCGCGCGGTGTCCTGGGCGAGCGCGGTCGAGGCGCCGGCGAGGACGACGAGGAGCGAGAGCGAGAGAGCGCGCATGGGTGCCTCCAGGATGCAGGGGGAGAGCACTGCGACGCGCGAGCGCGCGATCCGATCTGGCCGCTCCCGACACTGGACGCTGACCCCCGGATCCCTCACAGTTCGTGCACGACGGGTGGACCGCTCTCGGGCGGCCGCCACGGACGGAGGTGATGCCGATGCGGCGCAGGATGTTCCTGGGGAAGATCCACCGGGCGGTGGTGACTCACGCGGACCTCGAGTACGAGGGCAGCTGCACGATCGACGCGGATCTGCTCGACGCGGCCGGGATGCTGGAGAACGAAGAGCTCCACATCTGGAACGTGACGAGCGGCACGCGCCTCGTGACGTACACGCTCGCGGGCCCGCGCGGCTCGGGCGTCATCTGCGTCAACGGCGCGGCGGCGCACCTGATGAAGCCGCAGGATCTCGTCATCCTCGCGACGTTCGGCGAGATGGACGAGGACGAAGCGCGCCGGCACGTCCCCAAGGTCGTCCGCGTCGACGCGAAGAACCGCATCATCGGCTACGAGCCCGAGCGCGCCGGCCCCGCGATGCCGCTGCGCCACGACGCTCTCCCCGAGGCCTGACGCGCGCGCGCACGCCGGGGTGGCGGAACGGCAGACGCAGGGGATTTAAAATCCCGTGCTCCGAAAGGAGCGTGAGGGTTCGAGTCCCTCCCCCGGCACTCGATCACCGTGGGCGCTCGCTGGCGCGGGCGCTCGTTGGCGCGGATGGTCGCCGGAACCATGGACTCGCTCATGGCGCGCAAGGGGCAGAGCGGTGCGGCGGACGGTGGCGAGCGCGTGATCTTCGAGCATCACGACGACGGCACGTGGTCGGCGTGGCCGGTCGCGAACCGCGGGCTCGTGGTGACGGGCGGCAGCATGGCGCAGGCGCGCAAGCGGATGCGGGAGGCGCTCGCGCGCGGTCGATCGCGCAAGACCCCGCTCGTGCTGCGCGAGGAGGTGCGGCTGCCGAAGGATGGCACCGACGCGGTGCTGCGGCTCCAGGCGGCGCGCGAGGCGCTCGAGGCTGCGGAGCGCGACGCGGTCACCGTGCTGGTGCGCCGCCTCGGCCTGGGCG
>JALYRN010000309.1 GCA_030855295.1 Myxococcota bacterium
GGCAGGTGCAGGAGCCCTCCGAGATCGTCGTCGCCCTCGGCGAACACGAGCCGCTCCAGCGCGAGCGCGACCGGGGAGCGCGCGCCCGCACCGCGCGTGTCGATGCGCGTGGCGCGCACCGCGCGATCGAGCGCGCCCGTCGTCCCGGTGCGGCGCAGCCCCGCCTCGTACAGCGTCTCGAGGTCGGGCCGCTCCGCTTCGATCGCGCGCCACACGCGATCGGCCTCCTCGAGATCGGCGGGGCCCACCGCCGCCGCGCCGACGAGCACCTGTCGGTCCGAGGTGCTCGGGACGAAGATCATCGCCCGGTGGAAGCCGAGCCCGACGCCGGCCGTGACGCCCGTCAGCACCGCGTATGCGGCGGCCTCGGGCTCGTCGGCCGCGCGTACCAGGTTCGCGAGCTCGTGAAGGAGCCGGAGCGCGCGACGAAGCGCATCGTTCTCGCGCTCCAACTGCTCGAGGCGGGACGCCGGGATCACGCGCGGAATCGTACCCGACTCGGCGCGCCCGCGATCGACGAACGCGCCTCGCGATCGCTCGACGGCGCGATCATTCCTCCGGTGCGGCGACGACGACCGCGATCAGCGCGCCCCCCTCGACCTGCTCGCCTGCCGCGACGCGCAGCCCGGTGACGATGCCGGCGTGCGGTGCCTTGACCGCGTGCTCCATCTTCATCGCCTCCATCACGACGATCGTGGCGCCGGCCTCGACCTGCTGGCCCTCGGAGACGAGGACCTGGAGGATCTTCCCGGGCATCGGCGCGACGCATCCGTCGACCGCCGCGTCGGCATCACGATCAGGGAAGCGCGGCCGCTCGCGCAGCACGATCGACGCGCCGCCCTCGTGCACGAACACGCGATCTCCGTCGAGCACCACGCGGGCGGTCGTGCGGTGTCCGTCGGGCAGCTCGAGCGTGATCGCGCCGTCGACGACCGCGATGCGCCGCACGGTCCCGGAGAGCTCGCCGGCGTCGCCGTCGATCGTGACGCCGAAGCGGCCCGCGCCGCGATCGACGTACGCGACGCGGATGCTCTCGAGCGCTTCGCTCGCGTACTCCACGCGCTCGGGCGCGAAGCGACTGTTGCGCCATCCGGTGATCGGCAGGCTCGGCAGCAGCGTCCGCGCCTCGGCGCGCGCGTGCTGCGCGAAGAACGTCGCCGCGAGCGCGGCGCGCCGTGCGCTCGCGGGCTCGATGCGATCGGCGAGCGCGTCCTGCATCCGCGTCGCGATGAACGAAGTGTCGACGTCGCCAGCGACGAAGTCCGGGTGATCGATCACCCGCAGGAGGAACGCGCGGTTGGTCGTGATCCCCTGCACGCTCAGCGCCGAGAGCGCGCGCCGCATCCGCGCGAGCGCGTCGGTGCGGGTCGCGCCGCGCGTGACGATCTTCGCGATCATCGAGTCGTAGTGCACCGGCACCTCCGACCCGCTCTCGACCGCGGTCTCGACGCGCAGCCAGTCCTGCGCGAGCAGCGCTTCGGGGAGGTGGAAGTCGACGATGCGCCCGCTCTGCGGCAGGAACTCGTTCGCGGGATCTTCGGCGCAGAGGCGACACTCGATCGATGCGCCGCGCCACCGAGACGCCAGCTCGTCCTGCGTGAAGCGCAGCCTCTCTCCGCGCGCCACGCGGATCTGCTCTTCGACCAGATCGAGCCCCTCGATCACGCCCTCGGTGACCGGGTGCTCGACCTGCAGGCGCGTGTTGACCTCGAGGAAGAAGTACTGTCCTTCGCGATCGAGCACGAACTCGACGGTGCCCGCGCCGGTATAGCCGATCGACTCGCAGAGGCGCACCGCGTCGGCGCCCATGCGCGCGCGCGTCTCGGGCGTCAGCGCGGGGGAGGGCGCTTCTTCGACGAGCTTCTGGTGGCGTCGCTGGATCGAGCACTCGCGCTCGAAGAGGTGCACAAGGTTGCCGTGCTCGTCGCCGAGCACCTGGATCTCCACGTGGCGCGTTCGCTCGAGGTACTTCTCGATGATCAGCGTGCCCTCGCCGAACGAGCTCTCCGCCTCGCGGCGCGCGCTCTCGATCGCGCCCGGCATCGAGGCATCGTCGCGCACGACGCGCATGCCCTTGCCGCCGCCGCCCGCGCTCGCCTTGAGCAGGATCGGATAGCCGACCTCGCGCGCCTTCGCGGCGAGCGCGTCGCTGCCCTGCTCGGCGCCGCCGTAGCCGGGCACGACCGGCACGCCCGCGCTCTGGGCAGCGATCTTGGCCTCGCGCTTGAGGCCCATTGCGCGGATCGCATCGGGCGTGGGCCCGACGAACACCAGCCCGGCATCGAGCACTGCCTGCGCGAATTCGGCGTTCTCCGCCAGGAAGCCGAAGCCGGGGTGGATCGCGTCGGCGCCCGTCGTCTTCGCCGCCTCGAGGAGCTTGTCGATCCGCAGGTACGACTCGCGCGACGGCGGAGGTCCGATGCGCACCGCCTCGTCGGCGAGCCGCACGAAGAGCGCGTCCTCGTCGGCGTCCGAGAACACCGCGACCGACGCGATCCCCATCTTCGCGCACGTCTTCGCGATTCGGATCGCGATCTCGCCGCGGTTCGCGATCAGGAGCTTCTGGATGTTCCGCATCGCCGTCTCGCTCCTGCCGTCAGTGCCGGAACACGCCCCAGCTCGTCGTGCCTCGCACCGGCTTCGTGTGCGTGATCGAGAGGCAGATCCCGACCACCGTGCGGGTGTCGCGCGGGTCGATGATTCCGTCGTCCCACACGCGCGCGGTCGCGAAGAAGGGATCGCTCTCGTTGTCGATCAGGCCCTCGGTCATCTGCTTCATGACGCCGAGGCGCTGCTCGTCGACGGCCTCGCCCTTCTTCGCCGCGGCCTCGCGCTGGATGATGTCGAGCACGCCGGCGAGCTGCTTGCCGCCCATCACCGCGATGCGGTGGCTCGGCCACGTGAAGAGGAAGTTCGGCTTGTAGGCGCGACCGTTCATCGCGTAGTTCCCGGCGCCGTAGCTCGCGCCCATCATGATCGTGATCGAGGGCACGGTGGAGTTGGAGACCGCGTTGATCATCTTCGCGCCGGCCTTGATGATCCCCTCCTCCTCGTACCTGCGGCCGACCATGAACCCGACGATGTTCTGGAGGTAGAGCAGCGGGACGTTGCTCTGGTTGCAGAGCTGGATGAACTGCGCGCCCTTGTTCGCGCAGCCCGTGAAGAGGATGCCGTTGTTCGCGAGGATGCCGACCGGATGGCCGTGCACGTGCGCCCAGCCGCACACCAGCTCGGGCCCGTAGAGCGGCTTGAACTCACTGAACCGCGAGCCGTCGACCAATCGCGCGATCACCTCGCGGGCGTCGTACGGGATGCGCACGTCGGCGCTCGCGATGCCGAGGAGATCGTCGGCGGGATAGAGCGGCTCCTCCACCACGGCCACCGGCGCGGGGCCCGCCTTCTTCCACTCGAGGTGCGCGACGATCTCGCGCCCGAGCCGGATCGCGTCGTCCTCGTCCTCCGCCAGGAAGTCGCTCACGCCCGATACGCGCGAGTGCATCTCCGCGCCGCCGAGCTCCTCGTGCGTCGTCTCCTCGCCGGTCGCCATCTTCACCAGCGGTGGGCCGCCGAGATAGACCTGCGCCTGCTTCTTCACCATCACGACGTAGTCGCTCATCCCCGGGATGTATGCGCCTCCGGCGGTCGAGCTCCCGAACACCAGGCACACCGTCGGCGTGCGCTGCTCGCTGCGGCGCGTGAGATCGTGGAAGCCCCGACCACCCGGCACGAAGATCTTCGACTGGTTCGGCAGGTCCGCGCCCGCGCTCTCGATCAGCGAGATCGACGGCAGCCCGTTCTGATCGGTCAGGTCCGACAGACGGCCCGACTTGATCACCGAGTACTCGCTCATCGCGCCGCCCTTCACGGTCGCTTCGGACGCGGTGATCATGCACTCGACGCCGCTGACGACGCCGACACCGCCCACGACGCTCGCGCCCGGCGCGTGGCCCTGGATGTCGAGCCCGGCGAGCGGCGCGATCTCGAGGAAGTACGAGTCGCGATCGAGCAGCTTCTCGACGCGCGCGCGCGGGAGCATCTTGCCCGCGTCGAGGTGGCGCGCGTTGTACTTCGCGCCGCCGCCCTCGCGCGATCGCGCCAGCGCCTTCTCGAGCTTCTCGAGGGAGGCGAGGTTCGCGCTGCGGTTCTGGGCGGCGAGCTCGGAGCGGAGATCGACGCGCGATCGAAGCACCGGATACGCCTGCTTCGTTCGCAGGGGCGATCGATTCGGAGGCGGAGCAGACATCGTCCGGAGGCTAGTGGTGGCTGCGCGCGGTGTCGACCCCGAAATGAACCGCCATTCATTTCGCGCTGTCTAGAATCGGCTCGGCGCGCCGGGGCGAGCACTCCTGTGAGGGTGAGGGTCAGATCACGCCGCGGCGCGCGAGCTCGGACCGCAGCGCGCCCGCGTCCGCGAACACGACCGCGTCCATCCCGATCGCCCGCGCGGCGTCGCAGTTGCTCGCGCGGTCGTCGACGAAGAGCGCCTCGCCCGGCGCGATCCCGACCGCACGACAAGGTTCGAGGTACGCCTCGGCGTCGGGCTTGCGCACGCCCATCTCGCAGGAGAGGAACGCCGAGTCGAGCCTCGATCGCAGATCACAGCGCTCGTCGATCCACGCGTACCACGGCGGATAGTTCGAGAGCGCGTGCAGCGACGGCCGCCCCGGGCGCGCCCGCACCTCGTCGACGAGCTCCCGCATGCCGGGCAACCACTGGTAGCTCGCGCGCACGACCTGCCGGAAGCCCTCGCGATCCCAGTCGCGCCCCGGCAGGAAATCGGCGAGGAACGCCGCCTCGTCGATCACGCCGAGCTCGAAGTCGACCCACGCCGTCGGGTGCTTCACGCGGATCAGCTCGGCCTTCGTCAGCCCGAAGAAGGCGGGCATCTCGTGGTGGAAGGGATCGCGGACGAGCGTGTCCATCACGTCGAAGAAGATCGCGCGCGGCGGGGTCATCCCGCGATCGTGACGCCCCGTCCGCGCCGGTGCGAGCGCTCCTGCCGAGTCACGAGCGCTTCGCGCGCGCTGCGTCGGGGCTGCCCGGCAGCGACGGCTTCTTCTTCGCGACCAGGTACGCGTTCCAACCCGGGTCGTTGGTGGTGCGCGTCACGCGATGGAAGTTGCCGCTGCCCTCGCCGTTCTCGTCCTCGCCTTCCCAGTACGCGTCGACCTCCGCGAAGCCGACCTCGAGCATCAGCTCTCGCAGCTCCTGCAGCGTCCACAGGCGCCAGTCGTACGTGAACGCGCGCCGCAGCTTGGTGCCGTCGCGGAACTCGAACGAGATGTGGCAGACGTAGTGGCTGGTGATCGGATCGTACTCGGCCTGCTCCCACACATAGGTGAAGCCGCCGTCGACGGCGCGCTTCTCCGTCATCACCTGCTGCGCCTCCCAGCCGCCGATCGCGTCGACGGTGAAGATCCCGTCGTCCCGCAGCGATCGGTGCGCCGCGCGGAAGTAGGAGCGCAGCGCGTCGCGCGAGTGGAACACCGAGTAGCTGTAGTTGTACGCGCAGACGACCTCGAACTTCTCGCGCGTCGGCACGCAGACGTCCTGCGGCAGCAGCTTCACGCGCGACGCCTGCTCGCCGAGCGGCGCGAGGTTGTGCTCGGTGCCCCAGGCCAGCGTCGGATGATCGATGTCGAGCCCGACCGCGCGCCGATCGGCGTCGCTCTTCACCCAGTGCGCGCACAGCAGCGCCGTTCCACAGAAGTCCTCGCGCAGCAGCACGGGCTTGCGGCCGGTGTGTCGCTTGTAGACCTTGTTCAGGAAGCGGAGCTCGTACTCCGGGGCTTGCACGCTGCGCTGATAGAGATCGTGCTTGTCCGCGGTGCGTGCGCTGAGGCGGGGCGTTCGACGCTTGGGCTGCTGCGTGCGGCTCATCGGCGCGCCTTCTACTCAATCGGGCGCGCGCCGCAAGGGACAATGCGCGACAGGGCGTGGCCTCCTGCCACGTCTCGCCGATCTCGGGAGCGCCCTCTCGCGACCGTGCGCGGTGTCCCGGGACTTGCAACGCAGGGCGCGATGCGGCGCGATGAACCGGCGAGTGATCCCGGGCACGCGGCTCGCTGGAGGGCAATAATGACATGACCGACACGACGAAGAAGCCGCTCGAGCGCCTCGCGGAGCGGATGGAGCGCATCGGCGACGAGCTGAAGGTGCGCGTGCACCTCGCGGGTCTCGACGCGAAGGACGCGTGGGATCGCGCGCACCTCGAGCGGATCACCGACGAGCTCAAGAAGGTCGGCGACGAGGCCAAGGTGCAGATGCACCTCGCGAACCTCGAAGCCAAGGACACCTGGGCGCGCGTGCAGGAGAAGACGCTCGAGCTGCGCGGCAAGGTCGGCGCGAGCGCCGACGGCGTCGTGCACGACATCGCGCACGGCCTCGGCGATCTCGCGCGCTCCCTGCGCACCGGCGTGAAGAGCGGGCGCTCCGCCGACACCGATCGTCGCGAGCGCCACTAGCCAACAGGAGTGCTCGCCCCGGAGGGCGCGCACGGGAGCGCGCGCCGCGCGCGCGGACGGAAGCGCCCGCAGTGGGCGAGCCGATCGACTACAGGAGTGCTCGCCCCGGGCCGATCTTTCGACAGACACTGATCGATCGGTCCGCCCCAGCCCGGACGCGCCGCGGCGTGCCCGGGCGCGGAGGGCGGTGATGCCAGGCTTCTCAGCGGTCGCCGCCGGAGGTACCGTCGTCGATCGTGACGACCACCCTCCGGTTCGCGCGGCCGTTCGCGCTGCTCATCGGCCCCTTTTTGCTGGCGGCCACGCTCGTGCCGGCGGGTGCGTCTGCGGATCGTCCGCTGACCGAAGATCTCGAGGAGGTCGGCGAGCGCATCCGCCTGGCGCCCGGCGAGATCTCGCTGCTGATCGAGCGCAGCGATCTGTTCCTGCAAGAGGCCCGGCCCGAGGACGCACTGGTCGATCTGCACGTCGCCGCCGCGCTCGCGCCGGATGATCCGCGGATCGGCGCGCAGCGCGCGGTCGTGCTCCACGCGATGAGCCGCCACGACGAGGCGCTCGCGGAGATCGACGCCGCCCTCGCGCGCGTCCACGCTCCGTCGTTCCCCGATCTCGCGCTGCGGGCTCGCATCCTCTCGGCGCTGGGTCGTCCCGAGGACGCGATCGACGAGTACGGCGCGGCCCTCGCGCTGCGCGACGACGTGGAGCTCTACCTCGAGCGCGGTCGACTGCTGGAGCGGCTCGGCCGCGCCGACGAGGCGGCGCACGGGTACGACGAGGGCATGCGCGCGCTCGGCGGCGCCGTGATCCTGCGCGTCGCCGCGATCGAGCTGGACCTGCGCACCGCGCACGCGGATCGCGCCCTGGCGCGGATCGACGAGGTGCTCGCGCGCGCGCCGGCCCGCGCGCGCTGGCTGCTCCTGCGCGCC
>JALYRN010001211.1 GCA_030855295.1 Myxococcota bacterium
GGGCTGCGGGCGTTGCTCTGCGCGCACGGCGCGACGGTGTTCATGCTGAGCCCGAAGCGCGTGCACGACGCGCGAGAAGTGTTCGATGGAGTGCCGAGTCTGCATGACGCGAAGTCGTGCGTGGTCACGTCGCAGCTCCATCGCCAAGGAGTGAGCCGTCGGTACGCGCAGGTGGGCGCCGAACGGTTGCAGATGCGGGCTCTGGTGAGCCGGCGCAGCGCGCGCGCTGATGCGGCGAGTCAGCCGGAGCGCGATGAAGCAGGACGAGATCGACCGCGTGATCGCGTCGGCGTCGAGCTCGGTGGGGCTCGCTGCCTCGGAGCAGGAGCGCGAGGTGATCCGAGCCGTCGCTCGCGAAGCGCTGCGCGCGCGGTCTTCGCTCGCGAGCATCGACGAGCTGATCGAGCAGGTGGGGGTGCAGCACGAAGCGACGCGCCGCATCGCGGAGGTCGTCGGCAAAGTGACGGCGGTGATCCTGGTTGCCTACCTCGGCGACTTCTCGGAGTACGCATCGGCCGCGGCGCTCGAGAAAGCGTGCGGCCTGAACCTGAAGATCAAGAGCAGCGGAAACGTCACGGGCCGACGCTCGATCACCAAGCGCGGCGCATCGGAGACGCGAGCGATGCTCTATCTGGCGGCGATGCGCCTGGTGAAGAGTCACCCGCTGATCCGCGGAACGAGCTGCGATGCGAGCTCGCGATCGATGGGCCCTGCGCCGTCTGCCTCGAGGGCGCGCACGACCGCCTGCGCGGCCAGCCCGGTGGTCCACGTCTCGAGCGCGAGAAGCTCGCGCGCGGCGCGGCGCACGATTGGCCGGTCCATCTCGGCAATCGCGGGCTCGTGGTAGACGAGCGCCGCGGGCAGCTGATCGGAGCCAACCATCTCGATGAATCCGGCGGCGCGTTGCTTCGCGACGCGCGCATCGAAGTCGGCGATGGCGCTCTCGTGATCTGGGTGCATGACGCGCTTCTCCTTCAGGCTGCGCATCCGCTTACCGGTGCGGATCGATAGCATCGATCCGAGGCGCGCGATCAGCCAGAGCTTTCCCGCCGCGCGATCCGCGAGCGCGACCGCAGGGAGCCACCGATCCCCCGTCGCGATCGAGTCGTCGCTCGAGGGAGCGGGGACGTGCACGCTCATCTCTCTCCCGTCCTCGGGCAAGCGCGCAAGGAGCTCGCCGGTCGGTCGCAGCGAAGCGCCGGATATGATCTGCATCCGGCGGAGCGCGCTCGCCTCGATCTGTCGGAGCACGATGATCGTCGTGCGGGCATCGTGGCCTTGGTCCTCGGGATCGCCGCCCTCGTCCGCAGGATCGGCCGCGAGCGACGCCGGGAGATCGAGCGCGTGCGCGAGCTCGGCCTCGCCCGACGACTCGAGGGCGTACGAGAGCTCCGCCGGCATGAGAGGGAGCGCTGGCGGAACGAGCTCGATCGAGATCGAAGTACCCGGAAGCGCGACCGCGAGCGCGGAGCGGATGTCGGCGAGAGCGCGCGCGAAGGCGTCGTGCGCGCGGATGCGCGGCACGAGATCGGCCGGCGCGGCGATCGCGAGCGCGACCCTGAGCGGCGCCGCATCTCCCTCGACGCCGTCGAGGATCAGCCACGTCCTGCGCACGCCGATCGCGAGACCGATCGCGCTGCGCGTACGATGCCAATCGCTCGGCGGTGCCTGCTCGGCGCTCGTCGTCTGCCTCTTCTTCCTGCTCGCCATGAACACCTTCCGTTCGCCGACCCCTCTGGAGCGGTCACGCTCGGGGAACATCTGTAGGCGAGGAGAGCGCCGGGCCTCGCGCACTCGACGTTCAGGAACGGCCCGTGTGAGCTACGCGCCGGTGCGCCGGTTCTACCCCTCTCGTTCACCGCGATCCGAGAGCTCGAGCTGACAGGCCTCGTCGAGAGCGAGCGCGCGACCTGGCTCTCGCCACGGCTGACGCGATCGAGGGCTTCTTCTCCTTGGTACGAGCCCGTGCCGGTGATCGCGCCGCCGGTCGGCGAGCTCGCGCGCCAGCGCCGCGGCAACGATCCGCGGAACACGATCTCGTCGGCGAAGCGGATCATCGGGCGTCCGTTTACCTCCTACGCGGCCGTCGATCGCCCGCTCGGCGTGCACGTCGACGCCGCCTACGTCGGCGAGCAGCGCGAGCACGCGGGGACGGCACGCACCGCGCGCACGAGCTTGGTGGTGCGCTGACCGGGCGCGGCGCCGAGCGCCGGCACGTCGGCGGCCGAGGCG
>JALYRN010000011.1 GCA_030855295.1 Myxococcota bacterium
CTCGGGATCCATCTCGCCCCAGCCCGGCGCCGCGCCCCCGCCACGCGCCATCGCCTCCGAAGGAGGCGGCGCCACGCGCGTCGCCTCGCCCGGCAGCGCACCGTCGTCCCACTGCCCGAGCGCGCCGAGATCGAGGTCGCCCGGCGCGACCGTCACGCGCTTGGCCTCTCCCGGGTTGCTCGCCATCTCGCTCGCCGCGTCCGCGGTCTCGATCTGCAACCCAGCGGAACCAAACGAGATTTCGGAGCGCCCGCGGATCTGCACCCAGTCGCTGACCGCGCGTCCGTCGACCGTCACGCCGCCGACGCGCCGGGTGTCCGCCACCCAGAGGCTGCGGCCATCCCAGAAGAGCTCGAGGTGGTAGGGCTGGACCCCGATGCCCTGCACCGGCCATCCCGCGTCCGGCGCGCTGCCGATCGTGAGGCGCGCCTCGGGGTACTGACCGTCGATCCCCCAGTGCTGCGCGCCCGACTGCCCGCGCACCAGCTGGACTCGCGCCCACCCCGCGCCCGGGGCCTGCATCGGCTGTCCGTACGATGCCGCCAACGCCTACCTACCCTCCGCCGTGCCCGCCATGGCCGTGCCCCGGATCATGACCGGACTGTGCAGCATACGCCGCCTCGGCCTCTCTGCGACGCTGAGCTTCGTAGATCGCGTCCGGCAGACGCAGGCCGTGGCCGTGGATCGTCTCCACGCAGTGCGGCACGAACCCGGTCGCCTCGAACGTCGAGCGGACCCTGCCCTGCTCGTCGTCTCCTTGGTAGCGGCGGATGAACACGTCCTCCACGCGATAACCACGCTCGGGGTCGTAACCTTGGACCTCGGTGATGTGCGTGACGCAGCGCGAGCCGTCGCGCAATCGCGAGGTCTGCACGATGATGTCGACCGCGCTCGCGATCTGCGCGCGGAGCGCGTGCAGCGGCAGCCCGATGTCGCTCATCAGGCACATCGTCTCGAGGCGGTTGAGCGTGTCCATCGGATACGTCGCGTGCACCGTCGCCATGCACCCGCCGTGGCCCGACGTCATCGCCTGCACGAGGTCGAGCGCCTCGCCGCTGCGGATCTCGCCGACGACGATGCGATCGGGGCGCATGCGCAGCGTCGCCTTGAACAGATCGCGGATCGACACCGCGCCCCGGCCGCGCGCGTCGGGCGGTCGCGCCTCGAGCTGCACGATGTGCGGCTGCTGCGCCTGCACCTCCTGCGAGTCCTCGATCACCACGATGCGATCGTCGATCGGGATGAACCCGGTCAGTGCGTTCAAGAGCGACGTCTTGCCCGAGCCCGTGCCGCCCGCGACGATCACGTTCTCCTTCACGACGACGACCGACTTCAGGAGGTCGGCCGACTCCGCGGAGAACGAGCCGAAGCCGACGAGCCGCTCGACCGTCAGCGTCTCTCGGAAGAAGCGCCGGATCGCGACCATCGGTCCGCCCGGCGCGGCGGGCGGGAGCACGGCCTCCACGCGCGAGCCGTCGGGCAGCCGCGCCTCGAGGATCGGGCGATGCTCGTCGACGTGGCGGCCGACGAACTGCGCGAGGTTGCGCAGCGCCGCCGTCAGCGCCTCGCCCGACTCGAACTTCGCGTCGGTCAGCGTGAGGCGTCCCTTGCGCTCGACGTAGATCTTGTCGGGCCCGTTGATCATCACCTCGCTGACCGAGGGGTCGTCGAGGAAGGGTCGGATCGGCGCGAAGAAATTGAGCAGCGTCTGCTCGAATACGTCCTTGGGGATCACGGCGTCGCCTCCTCGGCGGGAGCGGCGGTCGCCGCCTCGCTCGGCAGCCGCACCGGGCCCGGCGGAGCGGCGGCGGCGCGCTCACCGTGCGCGACCGCCGAGCGCGCCTCGAGCACGTGCTCGCCCTCCGGCTCGAGCTCGAGGTAGCGGCGGAACGAGGCCTCCGACGCCGCGGCGTCGCTCAGCTGGTCGCGCGCGAACACCGCGAACATGTAGTGGGCGGCCGCGGACTCCGGCTGATCCTGGAGCACGCGCACCAGCGCCGCGTGCGCCTGCTCGTTCTCGCCGAGCCCCATGTGGATCGTCGCGACGAGCAGGCGCAGCGACCACGCGTCGGGATGCCGCTCCAGGTACGGCTCGGCATACCCGAGCGCCGCCGACAGACGCGAGCTGCGCACGCACGCCGAGAGCAGCCGCGGCAGGATCGTCGTCTCGTCGTGGCCGCGCTGGATCGCCGCGACGAAGTACTGCTCGGCGCGCACGTAGTCCTCGCGCGCTGCGAGCTGCACGCCGCGATCGTAGAGCTCCTGCGCCGTCACGGTCTGCAGCGGATCGGTGACCGGCGGCTCCTCCTGCTGCGAGCTCGCCGCTCCGCATGCGCACAGACCGGCGGCGCACAGTCCGGCGGCGAGCGTCAGGGTCGCCAGCCGCCGCATCATGTGGCGCTGCTGCATCACGAGGCCGTGTCGACCATCAGCTGCAGCCGCCGCTCGTTGCGCGTCAGCCACTGCACGTACGGATGATCGCGGTGGCGCGTCAGCGAGAGCAGCGCGCGCGTCTCGACGAGCGCATCGGCCCAGCGCTGCTGCTCCATCGCGCGCTCGAGGCGGAGGCGGTGCGTCGTGTAGTCCTCCTCGATGCGGTGCTGCATCCAGTCGCCCTCGGTCTGCATGCGCGTCGAGGCCTCGGGCTGACCGACCGCCGCGTAGCACGCCTGCGCGCGCCGATAGAGCACCACCGAGTCGACACCGTCGCTGGCGTCGAAGGGATATCGCTCGCTCTTGGCGAGCGCGCCCTCCGAGTCCTCGTCGGCGCTGTAGAGCGCCTGCGCGCCGCTCGTCGGGCACGCGAGGTCGGCGTCGAAGAGCGCGAGCGGATCGCTCGGCGCCTGGGTCTCGATGTCGGGCCCGCTGGTCTCGGCGAGCATGGTCCACGCGAGCACGCCGATGATCCCGACCGCGCCGATCAGCACGACCGGCGACGTCTTCTGCTCGCCGTCCTTCTTGTCTTTCGGCAGCGAGTCGGCGACGCGCAGCTTGATGCCGCCGATCTCGATCTCGGTGCCCCACGCGACCATGCCGTGCTGGAACGCCTCGCCGCGCACCTTCGCCTGCACCTTCGCGCCCTGCGCGATCGCCACCCAGCAGCCCTCGCCGCGCGGCGCGATCAGCAGATGCTCGGGCTCGAGATCGCGGCCGTCGGGGATCGGCAGGCCCGCGGTCGGCGAGCGACCGACGGTGACCTGATCCCCCTCGATGCGATGACGCTCGAGCGTGCCGTCTTCGCGGATGACTTCGACGTAGGCTTCCATGGATTGCCTCAGAAGGCGTCGGACGCCATGCCCTGGATGATGAAGGGCCCCATCAGACAGAGGATGATCGCGCCGAAGATCAGCATCAGCGGGCCCATCATCAAGAGCGCCGCGCGCGCGGCGGCCTCCTCGGCCATGACGCTGCGCCGCATGCGCATCATCGTGGCCTGGATGCGGAGCACCTCGGCGAGCGGGTTGCCCTTCTCCTCCGACTGCACGACCGCGCTGACGAAGTCGCGCACCGCCTCGGTCGGCACGCGGTCGGCGAAGTTCTCGAGCGCCTGACGGCGCGTGCGGCCGAGCTCGAGCTCCTGCAGGACGGTCTCCCACTGCTCGTGGAGCGCGTCCTCCTTGTTGCCCGCCTTGTCGACGATCTGCCGGATCGCGCCCGGGAAATCGAGCCCGGCGCCCATGCACAGCGAGGCCAGATCGATCGAGCCCGGCAGCGAGCGATTGCACTCCATGAAGCGACGATCGCGCTCGCCGCTCACCTGCATGTACGGCATCAGCGCGCCGAGCCCGGCGAACGCGACGAAGCTGATCGGCGGGAAGCCCGCGAGGTTCGAGATCAGCAGCCCGATCAATCCCATCGCGATCGCGGAGATGAAGCAGAGCGCGAAGTACTCGTTCGCGGTGAGCCCGTTCCAGTCGCCGGCGTGCTTGAGGAGCTCGTCGACGCGGCGCCGCTGATCGGTCAGCGGGAAGTACGCGACCCAGCCCGCGACCATGCGCGTCATCCGCTCGGTCGCCGCGAAGAGACCGCCCGCCTCGATCGCCCGCTGCCGCTTGCGGCCGCGCATGCCCAGGCGCGGGCTGTCCTCGGGCTTGTTGCGCCCGAGCGTGAAGACGCCGATCACGATGCCGGCGGCGATCATGGCCATCGCGAGATATGCGTATGCGCGAGCAGGCATTTCCGACCTCAGATGTTCACGGTGAGGATCTTCCGCGCGAGGAAGATCGCCGCGAGCCACAGCGACGTCGCGATGATGATCACGACGTTGCCCATCCACGACTCGAAGAGCGGCGTCAGCCAGTTGTTGTCGACCTGGTGCAGCGCGGCGAGCAGCACGAACGGGATCAGGCCGAGCACGATCGCCTGCATCTTCCCTTCCGCCGTCTTGGTGCGGACGACGCCCTCGAGGCGCGCCATCTCGCGCAGCGTCGACGCGCTCTGCTCGAGGATCTGCGGCAGATCACCGCCGGTCTGACGGCCGACGAGGATCGTCGCGAGCGAGCTCGAGATGATGCGGCTCTTGATGCGCGCCGACATGTTGAGCACCGCCTGATCCAGCGGCGTGCCGAGCTTCATCTCCTTGATCACCAGGTCGAGCTCTTCGCTGAACGGCGCGCGCATGAGCTTCGCGCTCGACTGGATCGCCTCGCCGAGCGAGGGCGACGCCTTGAGCGCGTTCGCGAGCATCAGCAGCCAGCCGTCGAGGTTCTCCTCGAGCAGCCGCACGCGGATGTCGTGGTTGCGCCGCAGCCAGAACAGCGGGCCGATCGCGACGAACGGGATGCCGAACAGGAACAGCGTGTCGTCCATCAGGATCGCGACGAACGGGAGCGCGGCGATGCCCGCGAGCTGACCGAGCGCGATCTTCTGGCCCGTCGTCTTGAGGAGCTGGAAGCGCACCTCACTGTCGAGCTCCGCGACGTACTGCGACCACCTCCGGCGGACCGGCGAGGCCGAGTTCGTCAGCGACAGGAACAGCGCCGCGACGATCCCGGTGACCGTCAGGAAGAGCCCGCCGTAGCCGAGCACCAGCGTCGTCGAGGTGACGTTCACAGGTAGTCTCCATCCGCCACGAGGCCCTGCGTGATGAAGTCCTCGAGGAACGAGGGCAGATATCCCGACGCCCGGAACTCGCCGATGACCTTGCCGCCGGGCCCGGTGCCGGTCCGGAAGAAGCCGAAGATCTCGTGGGTCTCGACGTCGCCGTTCTCGTCGATGCCGACGATCTCGGTGATGCTCGTGACCTTGCGCGTGCCGTCGCTCAGGCGCGACTGCTGGATGACGACGTGCACCGCGGCCGCGATCTGATCGCGGATCGCGCGCGCCGGCAGGTCGAGGCCGCTCATCAGCGCGAGCGTCTCGAGCCGCGCGACCGCCTCGCGCGGCGTGTTCGCGTGCGTGGTGGTCATCGAGCCCTCGTGGCCGGTGTTCATCGCCTGCAGCATGTCGAGCGCCTCGCCGCTCCGGCACTCGCCGACGATGATGCGGTCGGGCCGCATGCGCAGCGCGTTCTTCACGAGATCGCGGATCGAGTACTCGCCGCGGCCTTCCATGTTCGGCGGGCGCGTCTCGAGACTGACGACGTGCGGCTGCTTCATCTGCAGCTCGGCGGCGTCCTCGATCGTCACGATGCGCTCGTCCTCGGGGATCGACGCGCTCAGCACGTTGAGCAGCGTCGTCTTGCCCGAGCCGGTGCCGCCCGAGATCACGATGTTGCGGCGCGCCTTCACGCAGCGCGTGAGGAAGCGTCCCATCTGATCGGTCATCGCGCCGAAGCCGACCAGATCCTTGAGCAGCAGAGGCGTCTTCGCAAACTTCCGGATCGTGATGCACGAGCCCTTGATCGCGAGCGGCCGGATGACGGCGTTGACGCGCGAGCCGTCCTTGAGGCGGGCGTCGACCAGCGGCGTCGACTCGTCGATGCGCCGTCCGAGCGGCGTGACGATGCGCTCGATGACGGCGCGCACCGCCTCGTCGTCGGTGAAGCGCAGCGCCGTCAGCGCGATCTTCCCCTTGCGCTCGACGTAGATCGTCGTCGGATCGACGACCATGATCTCGCTGACCGCCTCGTCGGCGATCAGCCGCTCGAGCGGCCCGAGCCCCAGCGCCTCGTCGGCGATCTCGTCGATCAGCGCCGAGGTGTCGCAGGTCGCCGGCAGATCGTTCTTCAGCTCGCCGATGATGCGGCGCAGCGCGGTGCGCACCTTCGGGCGCATCACGCGATCGTCCATCTTGTTGCGATCGAGCGAGGCGAGATCGAGGTTCTCGAGCAGCAGCTTGTGGATGCGCTTTCGGAGCTCGACCGAGACCATCGAGGTCCCGCTCTGATCGTAGGGGCTCGCCTCCGCTTCCTTCTTGGGCGGTGCGGGCGCAGCGGCGGGCGCGGGGCGCGCAGGCTGCTGGTAGGGCCCGGCCTGACGTGCTGCGGGCACGCCCGGCGGCGAGAAGCCGGCGCCGGCAGGCTGCGCCGGCGGCGAATAGGCCTGCTGCGGCGGGTAGGCGGGCTGCGGCGGATACGCCTGCTGCGGCGGATACGCCTGCTGCGGCACCGCGGCCTGCGGCGGGTACGCCGGCTGTCCGTACGCACCGTGCTGTCCCGGCGCACCGTGCTGTCCGGGCGCACCGTGCTGTCCGGGCGCGGCATGCTGTCCGGGCGCGGCATAGCCGGGCGAGGCCGGATCGATCACGCGGATCACGTACGGACCGACGCGCATCGGCAGGTTGCCGGGGACCTGCACCGTCGTGCCGCGCACCCGCTGGTCGCCGACCATCGTGCCGTTCGCGGAGTTGTCGGTGATCAGGAACGCGCCGTTCGCGGCCTGCACCATCAGGTGCCGCCGCGACACGTCGGGCGACGGCAGCACGACGTGGCAGGAGGGATCGCGCCCGATGGACACCGGCCCGTGCACGTCGACGGTCAGCGTCTCGACCGTCCCGTCCGCGAGCTCGATGGCGAGATTCACCGGCACGAACGAACCCTCCTACTGCGCGCCCCGCGGGCGCTCCGGGCCTTCACGTGAGAATCACTCGTAGCCAGGCGGCGACGGCTCGATCAGCTCGATGTCGCCGAGCCCCGGGCCGCCGATCGAGCCGTAGCGCTCGTAGATGCGCAGCGCCTCGGCGATGCGATCCGACTGCGCGCGCGGCACCGCCTGCACGACCGTCGGAACGATGAAGAGCAGGTTCTCGAGGTTCTCGTCGGCGCGCTGGTTGGTGCCGAAGAGCACGCCGAGGATCGGGATCTGGCTCAGCCCCGGCAGGCCGCCCTGGCTCTCGCGCGCGGTGCGCGACACCAGCCCGCCGAGCACGATCGACTGACCGAGCTCGAGGTTGACCACCGTCTCCAGCGTCGTGCGGGTGCGCCCCGGCACGCCCGTGATGCCCGCCGCCGTGAGGTCCGAGACGTCCGCCGAGATCGCGAGCTCGATGCGGCGCGTCTGCGGATCGTAGCGAGGCGTCACCTCGATCACGCTGCCGAACTCGATGCGCTGGATCTGCCCACCGAAGCCGCCGGCGATCGCGATGTTCACCTCGCCGCCGCTGTTGATCTCCGCTTCCTGGCCGTTCGCGGTCACCAGCATCGCCTGACGGATCAGCCGCGCCCAGCCGCTCGCCTGCGCGATGTCGAGCCGCGGCAGCGCCTGGTTCGTGATGCCTGCCGTCGCGCTCTGCAGCGTGAACGAGGTCAGATCGACCGTCATCTGCAGCGCCCCGACGCCCTGGCCGCCGATCGAGCCGGGGAACGCGATGCCGATCTGGTGGCTGTAGGAGTCCTGCAGCTGCACGAAGTACAGATCGAGCCGGATGTTCTCGCGCACCGGCACGCCGCCCGTCGCCGTCACCGACGCCTCGGGATCGAGCACCGTCACCGAGTACCGCACCTGCCGGCCGTCCGAGTAGATCAGCAGCAGCGACGTGACGCCCGGGCGCAGCGCGACGATGACGAAGGTCTGCCCGTTGCCGGTCAGACGCACGTCGACGATCCCCGGAGCGCCCTCCGAGTAGCTCGCCACCCCCGTCGCCGGGAGCGTCACCTGCTCGCCCACCTGCATCTCCAGTCGCTCCGTCTCTGGACGCGCCTGTGCCGATGCACGGCCGCCCGCGACGAGACCGCCCGCGACGAGGCCGAGCGAGACGAGGAAGCAGAAGCAGGAGCCGGCGGCGCCCAGCCGGCGAGAGAACATCTCGGCGCGTTCAGTGACGTCCACTTTCGATCCTCGTCGGTACGGGCCCTGTCGACGGCGCGGTCGGTGCGGTGCGAGGCCGCGTGTGCTGCACACGCTCGCGCCGCTCCGGCTCGATGATGTCGGCGGTCGAGGTCTCGGGAAGGTTCTCGAGGACCTCGATGTCATCCGGATTGCGCAGGATCAGCGTCAGCCGACCACGATCGGCGGCGAACGCGAGGAGCTGCGACTGCTCGATGCTCGAGCTCAGCGTGACCTGCCCGATCGACTGCTGGCCGCGGCGCGCATCGCCGGGACGCTGCGCCGCGCCGGTGTCCTGCCCAGCGGCGAGCACCAGCAGGTTCTGCAGCAGCGGCACGGTGACGGGGTCCTGCGTCGAGCGCGTCAGCGTCAGCAGCACGTCGACGCGATCGCCCGGGCGCACCAGCCCGCCGAACGACGTCGAGGCGTCCGCGCGGATCGTGATCGCACGCTGGCCGCTGCGGACGAGGCTCGAGAGGTCACGGCTCTGATCGCTCGTGGTCGCGAGATCGCTCCACAGCAGCGACTCGCCCGCGCGCACGCCGGATGTGACGCGCACGCCGATGATGCGCTGGGCGTCCGTCATCGGGATGTGCCGATCTTCGACGTACGAGAGCGGCAGGTCCCGGGATCCGAGCATCGACTCGGAGATCGCGGTGCCCAGCGGGACGTCCTGGGTCGCGATGATGACCCGTACCGGCGCGCCGCCCGAGGCTTCGTCCTCGAAGCGCTGCATGTACAGGAACAGCATCACGATGCCAGCGGCCGCGGCCGCGACCGCGGCGAGGAGTGCCTTGGCGTTCATCGGTAGGATCCTCGGGAGGGACGGAGACTACCGGATCCGCCATCCCGCCGGGAAGCACTTCCACGCGGTCCCGGGCGGGGGCTCGAGATGTCGTGCGAGCGGGGTGGGTCAGCGCGTGGTCAGCACGCTGACCGCGCTCTGCTCACCGGCGCGATCATCGCTCATCACGAGCATCACGTGGCGATCGCCGTGCTCGGCATGGATCGCGTGGGCGTCCCGCACCGCGTCCCGATCCGCCGGCTCCCAGTGTCGCGTGAAGCGATCGAGCTGCGCCTCGGTCGGCTCGTACAGCGTCCACCCCGCGCGCGGCAGCTCGTCCTGGTACCAGGCGTGGAGCTCGGCAGCGTCGCGCGTCGTCGACGTGTAGATGTTGATCGCGTGAGGATCGCCGTCCTCCCACGCGCTCAGCAGGCGCCGCACGCTCGCCGGCCGCGGAAGCCCCGCGGGATCGGCGCCCGGCGCGTCCCCGGTCGCGGGGAACATCTCGTAGATGTTGAGGCGATCGTCGGTGTGGAACACCAGGAAGTGCGTCCCACCGTTCTCGAGCGCGCGGGCGTACACGTACCGGAGCCCGCCGAGCTCGGCGAGGTTCCCGCTGTCGGTGAACGCCGTGAGCCGCGCGAGCAGGCCCTCGAAGCTCTCGCGCTCCTCGCCGACGTCGAAGCACGCGACGTAGCCGCCGCGCGGGGTGCTCTCACGCAGCGTCCCGTCGAGCATCGACGTCTCGCTGGCGGGCACGTCGCGCTCGCTCGCGAGCTCGCGCACGTGATCGACGAGGCGACCATTGCGCTGGCTGCATCGCGCCTGGAAGAAGTCGAGCACCTCGCCGACGTCGTGATCATCGGTGTGCCCCGAGCCGAACGCGAGCTGCTGTCCGTTCAGGACGAGCGTGCGCGGCGCGTCCTGCGCGTCGGCGTCCGCGTACTGCATCATCTGCGCGCCGACACCCATCATGATCTCGTTGGTCTCGGCGCGAACCTGACGCGCGACCACCGCGAGCCCCACCACGTACAGCACGAGCAAGAACGCCGCGAGCCGCAGCAGGTTCGGCACCAGCGCGCGGGCGCGCGCCGTGAGCGAGACCTTCGGGGGAGTGTTGCGTCGAGTCGTCATGTCGTCTCTCCGCGTCCGCTAGCAGAACACGGGCACGAGGTCGCACACGATCCCCAGCGCCATCTCGCCGACCGTCCGCGGGCGCTCGTTGCACATGATCGCGAACGTGGCGGAGGTCTGCATGGTGCTCGCGCCGAGCACCTGGGGCCGCTGCACTTCTTGATCGTTCCGCGCGATCCGGATCTCGCCGAAGATCCCCTGCAGCGCGCCCTCGAGCATGCCGCCGATGACCGGGATCTCGCTCGCACCCGCGAGCGCTCCGGTGATCTCGGAGCTGCTCTCGCCGCCGTCGACGTCGATCTCGTCGGCCGGCTCGGCAGTGCAGGACGGCGGCACCGTCTGACAGCCCGTCTGGGCGTAGCTCCACCCGCAGTCGCGCGCGCGGACCCCCGCGTCGAGCTTGTGCCGGTACACGTCCATCACGAAGACCAGGAACCCCCAGACCATGATGAAGAAGGGCAGCATGATCACCGCCTCGATGCTGGCCGTGCCCTTCTCGTCCGAGAGGAGCTGGCGCATGCGACTGCGCTTGCGCGTGCCCTCGACGGTCCCGCTCGGCGTGCGCCCCCTGCGCTCCTTCTTGTCGTGCATCGCCGCCCCTCGCCTCAGTGGATGATGATCGCGCTGACCGCGTCGCTGAGGAACGCGCCGATGCCGCCCCCCGTGTCGCAGCCGCCGCCGCCGTCGGCCGCCGCGCCTTCGCAGGCTGCGTCCGGCGTGTCCGCGCTGTCACCGGTCGCGCTGGCGCCGCCCCCGCAGGTGTCGTCCATGCCCACGCGGAACCGGCGCATGCGCGCGGTCCAGAACATGTGCCACATGTACTCGCCACCATCGCGGTCGCTGGTGTCGTGACCGGCGATCTCTCCGCGCTCCCAGAACATGTACTCGGCCTGCGCGAACGAGAGGCGCCCGACGAGGTTCATCACGCTCGAGTAGCTCGCACCGCCGTCGTGTCCCCACGCCGCGAGCCGCACGCCCGCATCGGCGCGCTGCGCCTGCGACACGTCGCCGAGCACGAAGGTGCGGAGCTGGAAGCGCTCTTCGCCGAGCTGCGCACAGTCGAGGAGCTTCTTCGGGCACTTGTCGCAGTTGCCGTCCTCGGTGCCCTCGGCGCCGAGCGTGTCGTCGACCGGCAGCGTCTCCTCGGTCGTGCGGGAGCACGAGAGGAGGTTGACGATGGCGTCGAACTCGATCGTGCGCGAGTACGTGGCCCCCACCGCCGAGGGTCGCGGGCCGTCGCAGGTCGCGTAGTCGCCGCGCGGCGAGATCCCGCCGCCGCCCTCGACCGAGCGGCTGCAGCCGTCGAGCAGGCCGGGCGCGTCGGTGCCCGGGCAGTCGCAGCCGCGGGTCGTGATCTCCTCGGCGCACACGAACGGGCCCGCCGCCTGGTAGGGCTCGAAGCGCGTGCCGCCGAACAAGCCGGGCCTGCTGCACGGCAGCTGATTCTCGTCGCGCTCGATCACGCGCGTGCTGCCGCCGATCAAGACGCCGGGCTGCGTGCAGTTGTTCTCGCAGTCGATGCACGTCGCGCCGCACGCGCAGCCGCCCGCGGTGCAGCAGCTACCGCTCGCCGAGCGTCCGCCCGCACATCCGCTCATCGTCGGCCCGTTGTCGACGATCGTCGGCGCGCTGAGCGAGTAGTCCCAGTGGCCCGTCTCGAGCGAGCCGACCCAGATCCAGCGCTCGGTGCGCGAGAAGCGCGCGCGCTCCCACACGAAGTCCTCGGTGCCGCTCGTCGGACGGCACGCGCTGCGCCCCGCCGCGATGCGCTCGTTGTACGCCGCGAGCTCCGCCCCGCTACACGACTCGGGCGGGTTCGACGACATCGCGCACTCGTTGCCCTCGTTGTACCAGGCTTCGTAGCGCTCACACGCGTCGGGGTCGGCAGTGTCATCGGTGCGAGAGCTCGAGCACTCGGCCGAGTCTCCCTCCGGGTTGTCCGGCATCAGCGAGACCACGTCGTACGTGAGCGATGGAGGCTCACCACTCCCGCTTCCTCCATCGGTGCCGCAGAACCACGCCGAGAAGGTGCCCGCGAGTCGTCCTAGCGCGCGCGCGACCTTGTCCGTGATCTCATCGGGCAGGAAGCTGAACGGCAACATCGCGATCCGACCAGCGGTCTCACCCGCGCGCTCGCAGAGCTCGCTGAACGAGTCGTCGACCACCGGCAGCGGTCGATAGAGCGGCCACGCGAATCCCACTTGGGCAGGCGGCGAGTACACGTCCGCCGCGACTTGGATCACCCGCACCTGCGCGACGACCGGGACCACGCGCGCCACCACGCCTTGCGTCGTGTCGCACACCGTCAGGATCCGCATGATCGGCTCCTTGAGGGTGTCGTAAGCTCTGGCGGTCGCTTGCTGCACGCTCTGGAGGATCGGCACGAAGCCGAGCAATGCGCTCGCAGTCCCGAAGCTCAGCGCCACGATCGCGTAGATCGCGAAGATCGCCATCCAGCACAGCGTCTCGACGAGCTTGAGCGCGACGAGGATCGCGAGCAGCGCCGCCATGATGATGTTGATCAGGACGATGAAGTTCATCCCGCGCGCGTGCAGCACCGCGCCCGCGAACGCCGAGCTGTCCGCGGCGTCCTGCATGCGCTCGCGGTAGACGATCGCGTCGCCGATCCCCATCAGGTAGTAGATCATCCCGACGAGCATCATCGCCATGAAGATGCCCATCACCATCATCGCGCCCGACTCGTCGGCGCGGAGCGCGCGCAGCGAGCGCGGCTTCCACACGTCGCGGATGGTCGAGGGGAGCGCGGGGCCGTGCACCGGCCCGATCGCGTCTTGCTCGATCGCGCTAAGCGCGCGCGCGGCGGCGCCCGAGGAGCGCTCGTCCGAGAACAATCGGCGAAGCAGGGTGCGCATCGATCAGCTCCCGCCTTCCGACTGGTACCGGTAGTTCGCGTACTGGATCGGCAGCTGCGCTTCGGCGCTGATCACCTTCACGCGCGCCTGCATCCCGGCGACGCCGAGCGCGATGATCGCGACGCGCGCGGTGCCCGGCAGGTCGTCCCAGCCGAGCTCGTCGCGGGCCTCGCGCGAGGCCTCGATCGCACGCTGGTCCGCGATCGCCTGGATGGTCGCGAGCGACGGGGTGCCGCCCATCGCGAGACGCGCCGCCGCCGCTCCGTCCGCGCCCAGCGCGACGAACAGCGGATCGTTGCACATCAAGCGGTTCGCGAGCGGCACCGCGCAGTGGAACAGGTACGTCACGCGGACGCGCGCCGGCGTCGGGATCGCGCCCTCGGCGTGCAGCGGCACCGCACTGAACGTCGTCTGGTCGGTCGCCGACGAGGGTCCGTCCACCAGCCGCACCGCGAGCGCGCCTTGGTTGTAGAGGAGGCCGAAGGCCGCGCGCCCGGCCGGGATCGTCCCGATGGCGCCCATCACCGACTCGTTGCGGGCGCTCGTCACCATGATGCCGGGAGGCGGCGCCATCGCGAGGAGCGGCATCGACGCGGCGCTGCGGATCGCGTCCATGCGCGCGCTGCTCTCGTCGTCGCTCCCACCGAAGATCGCGCCCGCACCGCCCGCGTCACCGGAGACGCCGACACCGCTCAGGAAGCCGAGCAGGCCGGACTCGGCGCCCTCGCCTGCACCGCCGCCGCCGCCGACCTGCATGCGGGCTTCGTCCCCGTAGTACTGCGGGTCGTCGTCGAGCACGACGATCGCCGCGCGGGCCGCGGTCGAGGCGGCGCGCTGCACGGCCAGGCCTCCCGCGTACATCAGGCCCATCTGGACCATCCCGAGGAACATCAGGAAGACGGGGATGAACGAGATCAGGAACTCGACGTATGCCGCGCCTCGAGTGTCTCGTGTGAGCCTGCCCATGGGTCCCACCTCTCGAGTCACACGCCGAACAACACGAACGTCTGCAGCCGGCTGAACACCGCGATCAGCGTGCCGGCGAAAATGGCACCGCCGAGCCTCAGCGAATGCAGGAGCTCGGGGGAGATGGGCTTGCGAAGGCGCTGCGGGAGCAGCGGGTTCAGGCCCATGTAGAAGCTGTTGCCCAGCGTGCGGAGGAGGCTCCCCTGCCAGGCGAGTCGGCCGAGCGCGTAGATGCCGGCCACCACGAACGCCAAGAACTCGGCCTCGAGGCCGACCTCGACGCCGCACACTGCGGCGATCGCCGCGAAGAGCTTCACGTCGCCGCCGGCCATGCCGCCGCGCCAGAACATCAGCAGCGGCACCGCACCGCAGATCGCGACCGCGAGCAGGGAGCCGAAGAGACCGGCCGCGCCGTTGCTCAGGCCGTGGACGATGGGGCCGAGCACGAGCGGCGGCAGCGTGAGCCAGTTCGGGATGTGACCAGTCTTCCAGTCGGTGAAGGCGGCGATCGCCGTCATCACGACTGCCATCCCGTAGAGATACGGGACGAGCGCGGGGTCCGGGCCGAGGCCGAACATCCGATCAGACCGGTCGCTTGTTCTGGTTCACGCCGCTGCCGCCCTCCGTGGTCTCGCCTACGAACGTCGTCGCGTCAGGGTGCGCTGGTGGTCGGGAGCGTGTCGGTCAGCGTGTCCGCGCCCGCGACCTTCGCCTTCACGGTCTCGCCGAACTTCTTCCAGATGGCGAAGCACACGACCGCGATCAGGCACAGGATGATGATGTACTCGACGGTCGAGAGACCGCGGGTGTCCGCGAGGAGCTCACGAACCCGGCGCGTCTTGTTCATGCTCAGCTTGTTCATCTTCGACTTTCTCCTGCGTAACTAGTCAGCGAAACCCGGAACTTCTCGATCGCTCACGGAATCGGGAGCGACAGAACCAACTGCTGGAAACGGAACAGGTTCACCAGCGGCACGCCGAGCGACAGCACGGCGCCCGCGCCGATGATCGTCACCAGCAACAGCAGCGCGACGTACTCCACGAAGACGACGCCCCGCGTGCCCTTCAGCTCGGTGATCTCCGCGTCGGCGGGGCGCTGGAAGCCTCCCTCGGCCGTGGCGGCGATCGCGAGCGCTTTGTGGGTGCGGGACTTCTGCCTCATGGCGTTCGACCTCGGTGCCTAGTGCGACGGGGCCTAGTGCGACGGCCGTGCCATGGCGGGAGGGAATACCGCCGGGGACGATGATCCCCGGGTTTCGTGGGAGAACGCAGAGGGGCGGCGACTCGTCAGGTCGCCTGGAGCGTCCAACCGGGGACTGTTGGCCCCGGATCGGCCGGATCAGCCGAGACAACCTGGCGCGACTACGCGGTTTTTGCTCGGGTTCTGGCAGTAAGGACGAAAAACCCCACCAGACCGAGCGCGATGATCGCCAGCCCGATCCACGCGATCTCGCGGACGTGGAGGATCGACTGGACGACCGTCCAGGCCATCACCCCGACGAAGAAGAGCGGCGTCACCGGGTAGAGAGGCACTCGGTAGGGAAGCGGACGGGCGGGGTGACGACGGCGCTCGATCAAGAGGCCGACGACCGTGAGACCGGAGGCGATCGAGAGCGTGAAGCCGACCGCGCCGAGGAGGACCTCGAACGACGCGGTCAGCACCATCGCGATCGCGAGGGCGGCTTGGATCGCGATCGCGACGATCGGCGCGCCTCCCGCGGTGCGCCGCGCGAGGAACGAGAGGCGCGCGTGGTCGCGCCCCATCGCGTCGTAGACGCGCGTGCCGGTGACGACGAACGCGCCGATCGTCGAGACCAGACCGAGCGCGATCACCGCCGACAGCACGCGCGCGGCCATCGGGCCGAAGAGGTGCTGGGCCGCGATCGCGCCGACCTCGATGCGCCCCGCGAGCTCGCTCGGCGGCGCGGCCGCGAGGAACACGGCGTTGAGCGCGACGTAGAGCGCGGTCACGCCGAGGGTGCCGAGGAGGAGCGCGAGCGGGAGCGTGCGCGAGGGACGATCGACCTCGCCCGCGATGTACGCGGCGGCGTTCCAGCCGGTGTACGCGAAGTAGACGAGCACCAGGCCGATCGCGAAGGACGGAGTCGCGATCGCCGAGGGCTCGAGCGGCTCGAGCAGACGCGAGAGATCGGCGCGCAGCGCGCCCGCGATCGTGAAGAGCGCGATCAGCGCGAGCTTCGCGATCGTCATCGCGTCCTGGAAGCGCGCGCCGGCGCGGAGGTGCAGCGCGTGGATGGTGCTCGCGACGATCACGATCAAGATCGCGACCAGGGTCTCGGGGAGCTCGGGGACGATCGCGGCGAGGTAGTGCGCGAACGCGATCGCGCACGCGGCGATCGGCGCGGCGAAGCCGGCGATGATCGAGACGACGCCCGCGCAGAACCCGACGGCGGGATGGAAGGTGCGCGCGAGGAGCGCGTACTCGCCGCCGCTCTCGGGCGCGTGTGCGGCGAGCTCGGCGTACGAGAGCGCGCCCGCGAGCGCGACGACGCCGCCGGCGATCCACACCAGCAGCACGGCGCCGATCGAGCCGAGCTGCGCGAGCAGCAGGCCGCTGGTCGTGAACACGCCGGTGCCGACCATGCTCGCGACCACGAGCAGCGAGGCCGTGCGCACGCCGTAGCGGTGCGGCGGGATCATCTAGCCGATGCGGTGCACGGTCGCGTGCACGCCGTCGCGGGGGCGCAGCGTGATCAGGGGCTCGGGCTCGACGCGGCGCCCGGGCACGAGATCGAGGCGGAAGCGGCGCGCGATCGTCGCGAGGATCAGCTGGCCCTCCATCATCGCGAAGCCGGCGCCGATGCACATGCGCGGGCCGGCGGCGAACGGGAAGTACTGGTGCCGGTGCATCGCCTTGGTGCGCTCGGGGAGCCAGCGATCGGGATCGAAGCCCTCGGGATCGTCCCAGAACGACGGATGACGGTGGGTGACCCAGGGGCTGATGAAGACGAGCGAGCCGGCGGGGATCGAGTAGCCGCCGAGCTCGGCGTCCTCGGAGGGCGAGCGGCCGAGGATCCACACCGGCGGATAGAGGCGCATCGACTCCTGGAGCACGCGCCGCGCGAGCTCGAGCTTCGGGAGATCGTCGGCGGTGGCGGGACGATCACCGAGGACGTCGCACGCTTCCTCGTGGAGCGCGCGCGCGACCGAGGGGAAGCGCGACAGGAGATAGAAGGTCCACGTGAGCGCGTTCGAGGTGGTCTCGTGGCCCGCGAGGAACATCGTCATGACCTCGTCGCGGAGCTGCTGATCGGTCATGCGCTCGCCGGTGACGTCGTCGCGCGCCTCGAGCAGCATCTGGAGGAGATCGTCCTCGGCGGCGCCCTTGCGGCGGCGATCGATGATGTCGAGGACGATCGCGTCGAGCTCGCGCGCGGCGGCGAGGTAGCGGCGGTTGCTCGGGAGCGGCCACACGATCGGCGGCGACCACATCGAGTTCATCCGATCGTTCGCGGCGTGAAGCACGGTGATGAGCGCGCTGGAGACGACGTTCGCGCGGTCGGAGGGATCGGTGCTCAGCAGCGTCTCGCCGGCGATGCGGAGCGTGAGGCGGCTCATCTCGGCGGAGAGATCGAGGGCGCGTCCGTCGCGCGCAGGCGGCTCCCACTCGCGGCAGAGGTCCTCGGTGGCGCGCACCATCGAGTCGGCGAAGCCGGCGATGCGCTTCTTGTGGAACGCGGGCTGCGCGATGCGGCGCTGGCGCAGCCAGAATTCGCCCTCCGACGTGACGAGCCCGTTGCCCAGGAAGAGACGCAGGTTCTCGTAGCCGCGGGTGCGCTTGGTGAAGAGGCGATGCTGGTCGACGAGGATCTGCTGGACGTGATCGGGATGCGCGCAGAGGTGCGCGGTGATGACCGGGAACTCGAAGCGGACGACGTCGCCGTGATCGAGCGCGGCGCGCATCAGGAAGTCGAGGCGCTCGGCGTTGCCGACCGGCGGGAGATGGCCGAGGAGCGGGATGGTCGGGGGGCTGGGCGCGAGCTTTCGGCCGTCGGGGTAGCGAGCGCTGCGGCGCGCGTGGGGGAGCGCGCCGAGGTGACGACGGAGCGTGGCGGTGAAGCCCGCGGTGCTCACGCGCGGGCCTCGGTCGCTTCGGGCGAAGGCGTGCGCAGCGCGGTCACGAGCGCGAGCAGGCCCTCGCGGAGCGGCTCGCTGACCTCGCCCTCGACGCGGTAGCCGGTGCGGGCCTGTCGGGGATCGCGCACGTCGATCCAGAAGACGACGCGCGCGCTCGGGACCGCGCCCGCGGTCGCGACCTCGAAGGACAGCTCGGCGCGATCGGGCGCGAGCCGCTGATCGAGCCAGCGCATCGCGCCGAAGGGAGCGGCCGCGCGCAGGCGCGAGAGGGCGCTCGCGAGCGCGGGGTGCATCCACGCGCGGCGCGGTGCGAGCGCGCTCGGATCGCTGCTCGCCGGGGGCAGCAAGCGGATCGGGACGAGCTCGGCGGCGCCGTGGAACTGGACGTAGCGATCGAAGACGCCGCTGCAGCTCGGCTCGAACGCGCAGCTCGCGCACGCGGTCGTCTTGAGCTTGTCGGTGCGCTTGACGAGGTACTTGTTCCAGGGGCGGGAGAGGCGATCGTCGCCGTCGATCGCGATCGTCTCGGTGCGCTCGCCGTCGTGGTGGATCCAGGGCGCGAGGTGGGGCGCGACGCAGTACGGGAGGTTGCCGAGGTTGACGTCGAAGTCGGGCGGCAGGTCGGCGATCGCGCGCGACATCGGCGGGACCATCGCGCGGAACGACGGCATCATCTCGCGGAGCTCGTCCTCGGTGCGCTGCCCCGCGTCGCGCGGGCGCATCAGGTCGAGGTGGAGCTGCACGACGCCGTGGCGCGGCAGCAGCTCGGCGAAGCGGTCGACGTCCTCGTGGTTCGAGCCGACGACGCACATGTTCACGGTGGCGCGCTGCTGCCGGGCGGCGAGGTGCTCGAGCGTGCGCACGATGCGCGCGAAGGAGCCGTCCTTGCGCGTGGTGCGATCGTGGGTGCGCTCGGTCGCGCCCTGGATCGAGATGCGCCACGTGATCGGAGCGCCGGTCGCGAGGAGCTCGTCGATGCGCGCGGCGTTCGCGGTCTTCGCGCCGTTCGTGAAGACGACGACCTCCTCGAAGCCGAGGCGCGCGCACTCGCGCACGACGTCGAGGAAGCCGGGCTGCAGCGTGGGCTCACCGCCGAGCAGCGTGATCTTCGCGTGGCCACGCGCGCGCGCGTCGCGGATCGCTTCGAGGATCGGCTCGGTCGGCATCGGGCCCGCCTCGCCCATCGCGGTGCGCTGGCCGCTGACGCAGAAGACGCAGCGGTTGTTGCACATGTGGCCGAGCTGGATCTCGACCTGCTGCCGCGGCTCCACGATGACGAGCGTACCAGACGTCGCGTCGCGGCCGCCCGCTCACCGGACGCGGCGGGCGGGCGCACCGAACCGGGCAGAGTCGCAGCGCCCGTCGCTCCGGCTCGAAGGCTGTCTAAAAATCGGCTCGCCCGCTCCGGGCGCTTCCGTCCGCGCGCGCGGCGCGCGCTCCCGTACGCGCCCTCCGGGGCGAGCACTCCTGTTGGCTCACTCGTGCTCGTGACCCATGCCGTCCCAGGGGCACTCGCCCTCGCCCTGGAAGTGACCCTGGGTCTTGAGCTGCGCGACGACGTAGTCCCACGCGTCGTCGAGCGGGATCGGCGGGGCGGCGAGCGCGAACCCGGGCATGCCGTCACCGAGATCCGACGGCAGGAGCTGACCGAGATCGGAGGCGCCGATCGACTCGAGATCGGCCTGGGTCACGGTGCCGTCGCCGTCGACGTCGGCGTTCACCATCCACTGCGCGCGGCGCACGACGCTGCCCTCGGCGCCGTTCGGGAAGCCGTTGAAGAAGAGGTGATCGCCATGGATCGTGAAGTTCGCGGTGGTGGTCGCGCCGTCCGCGACGACGACGCCCTCGATGCCGGTGTCGCTCTCGCACGGACCGAACACGGTCGGGGCCGGCACACAGAGGTCGAAGTCGATCGAGGTGACGGGCGTGCACATCGTCGCGTCGCCGCGCACGCAGCGCTGGCCGCTCGGGTTCGTGAGCGTGCCGACGATCAGATACGTGCAGCCGCCCGCGACCATGCGATCGAAGTCGGCCTCGCTGACGGAGGAGTGACGTTCGGCCTCGGCGTCGGCAGCCGGCGTCTCCCAGAACACCTCGGGCCACGCGCCGGTGGCGGCGTCCTCGAACGTCGTCAGCGTCAGCCCACCATCGGGCAGCTGCGCCAGGTCGACGACGATCTCGTCCTCGCCGTGCAGGTGCGTCGGGCCGTTGCCCTCGACCTCCACGTGGCCTGCGGCGACGATGTAGCGGTCGAACGTGACGGTCCATCCGTCGACGACCTGCTCGTCGGCCGTGCCCGCCTCGAGGCCCTCGGTGATCGTGTCCTCGGCCTCGAGCTGAAACTGGAGCGTTCCGGTGGACGCGGTGGCGTCCCCGCAGCCGGCGAGCACGAGGACGACGAACAGGATGACGCGGAAGCGGTTCATGGTGCTCTCCATTCCAGCGAAGGAAGCGCGCTCGCCGTCATCGCGACGACGAGCGCTTCGTAGTCGGCCTCTCCGGGCGCGATCACGACCGGGTCCTCGCCGGCGTCGGCGCGCGCCGCGAGGCGATCGAGATCGACGCGGCGCCACCAGGCGCGTGGATCGACGTGCACGACGAGCGCGTCGTCCGTGGTGACCGAGTGCGCGTCCACGCGGCGTCCGCGCACCACGATCGCGCCCTGCATGATCGGCGGCAGATCGACGTCGGACGTGAACGCGAACCGGCGTCCGTCGGGGTGCGTCGCTTCGCCCGCGAAGCGCGCGGAGTGGCCGTCGGGCGCGCCCTCGTTCGCGCGGGGACGCGGCGCTGCCGGCAGCCACGAGATCCCGTAGTCCCACATCGCCGAGCGCACGGTGCCGGTGATGCCGTACGTCGTGGCGAGCATGCGCGCCTCGGGATCGAGCGCGTCGATCGTGACCGTCTCGGTCAGCTCGAGGATCGAAGTCTCGCAGTGCTCCGGCGACGCCGACTCGGTCGAGCAGAGCCAGAGCGGGCCGAACGCGACGTCGGCGCGATCGAGATCGATCGTCCACTCGCCGGCGTCGAAGGGCTCGTCCGCGACGCCCTCTCCGGAGAGCGGGAGCTCGACGTACGTGCGCCCGGTCTCGACGCAGCCCGCGAGCCCGAGCGCGGCCAGCGTGATCGCGATCGCCCTCACAGCGTCACCCCGAGCGAGACGTTCACCGTGAGCGGCGCGCCCGCCGCGAAGTGCCGCGCCGGGACGCGCGACGGGATCGCATCGCGGCTCCAGGTCGACGCGTACGAGTACTCGACCGCGGCGTAGCGGTTGTCGAAGAGGTTGAAGATCTCGACCGAGAGCTCGAGCGCGCTCCACCGGACGCTCGCCGACACGTCCACGAGGCCCACCGGATCGGCGGCGAGCCCGTAGGGCAGCGGCCGCGACGAGAGGAACGACACGCCGACGCCGAGCCGTCCCGAGAGCGGCTGATCGAGGACGTCGAAGAGACGCTCGCCGACCGACAGATCCGCGCGCACCACGACCGGCGGCACGTACGGGAGCGCCTGCCCCGGCTCGTACGGCGGAGACGGATCGGCGATCGACGGCGGCGGCGGCGCGTCGAGCGTCGCGTGCACGTACGTGAACGAGACCGCGCCGGTGAGGAACGACCAGGGGCGCGCCTCGACGTAGAGCGCGCCGCCGATGCGCGTGGTCGGGCCGAGCCGCTCGAGCCGGCCTTCGCGCGGGTCGAACGCGGTGTCGTCGCCGACGCTCGTCAGGTACCCGCTCGCGTGGATGCGCAGCTCGTCGTGATCGCCGAGGTGCAGGCGCGCGCCGACGTCGCCGGAGCGCACCTTGGCGAACGGCGCGCTCTCGCCGTCCTGCAGCTGCCGCGCCTGCGGGGAGCGGTAGCCCTCGCCGTACGCGACCGAGAGCACGAGGTCGTCGTCGCGCCCGAGCGGCGTCACCTCGAGCGCGACGCGCGGCCCCGCGGCGACGCCCATCGCGCTGCGGCGATAGCCGATGATGTACGTCTCGCGGCGGAAGCTCGGGATGAAGTTCGAGAGGCGATCGTCGACGTCGTAGAAGAGAACGTCGGCGCGTGCGCCGCCGCGCACGTGCACGTAGTCGGTGATGCACCAGTCGAGATCGAAGTAGCCGCCGATGTCGATCGCGCGGATGTCGGCATCGACGCGGCGATCCCAGGTCTGGTTCTGCGGCGTCTCGATCAGGTTCTGCTGCTGACCGATCACGTCGACGCGGCCGGTCAGGCCGACCTCGACGAAGCCGCGGAGCCACTCGAAGGGCTCGTAGAGCTCGGAGCGATAGCGAGCGCGCAGGCCGAGCGCGAGGACCTCGTTGCGCTGCTCGATCAGATCGCCGCGGCCGACCCAGTCCGGGTTGAACTGCGAGCGCTCGGTGTAGCCGGTGTAGTTCGCCTGCAGCCGGAAGTCGTGCCACTGCAGCCACGCGCCGATCTCGCCGAAGGAGCCGCGCGCGCCGCGCGACTCGATCGAGCCCGCGAGGTGCGCGCGCGCCGCGAGCGCCGACTGCGCGAGCGCGGTCGGCTCGTCGTACACGCCATAGAAATCGACGCGCCCCTGCGCGACGTCGTCGCGCCGAAGGATGCCCGCGACCGCCGTGCGCGCCGCCCAGATCGAGGCCTGCACCCGACCGCGCAGCGAGTCCGAGCCGAAGACGTACTGCGCGATCGCGCCGCCCGACTGGCCCGCGCGGTTGCGACCGAAGCCACTGGTGCTCCGGTACGTCGCCGCGCCGAACGTCTCTTCGCGCTCGCCCTCGGGCGCCCACAGGATCAGCGCGCGGAAGGTGTCGAACGAGCCGTACGACGTGCGCAGCTGGATGCCGCGACGCGCGACGCCGAGATCGAAGTCGATCGATCCCGCGGTCGCGAAGTCGCCCTGCCGAGGATCGTAGACGCCCTCCGTCACGCGCAGCCCGCGCACGACCTCCGGGATCAAGAACCCGAGATCGGCGTAGCCCTGCCCGTGCACGTGCGACGGCAGGTTCAGCGGCACGCCCCCCGACGTCATCTCGATGTCCTGCCCGTGCTCGGCGTCGAAGCCGCGCAGGAACACGTGCGGCGCGACCGCTTCGCCCTCGGGCCGCGCGACGTACACGCCGGGCGCGCTCGACAGCAGATCCGCAGCGTCGCGGTGCGGCGCGGCCTCGAGGATGTCGCGGCGGATCTCGTAGTCGCTCGCGGCGCGAGGCCGCCGGCTCTCGCGCAGCGGATCGCTGACGGCGCGTGCCTCGAAGTGCGCGGTCGTGTCGGCCTCCGGAGCCGCCTCGGCGACGGGCTCCGGCGGAGGGAGGCGGCGCGGCTCGGGCTCCGCTCGGTCGTGGGGATCGTCGTCGTGGGGATCGTGCGCGTGAGGATCGTGACCGTGAGGATCGGGCTCGGTGACGCGCACTGCAGGGTCGGGCGCATGGAAGCGAACGGCCAGCCGAACGCGGCTGCGCACCGGCGTCTCGCCCTGCATCGCGGGCGCGAAACGCCATCGCTCGACCGCTGCGATCGCGGCGTGATCGAATTCCGGATCGCCCGGGTGCTCGACGTGCACCTCGCCGACGCTGCCGTCGGTCTCGACCGTCACGTGCAGGTGCACGACGGGCTCGATCCCGATCGCGTCGTGCGTGCCCGGATACTCGGGGTCGGGCGACTCGATCAGCCGCGGCGGCGTCGCGACCGGCGCGACC
>JALYRN010000310.1 GCA_030855295.1 Myxococcota bacterium
GCGCTCGCTGATCGCCGACATCGGCCCGCTCGGCGCGGCCGACGCGAACGGCGTGCGCCTCCCGGCGGGCTTCACCTCGCGCGTGATCGCGCGCGCCGGCCAGGTGGTCGCGGGCACCTCGTACGAGTGGCACCGCATGCCCGATGGCGGCGTGACCTACGGCACCGAGGACGGCGGCTGGATCTACGTATCGAATTCCGAGATCCCGCTGATCGGCGGCGTCGGCGCGATTCGCTTCGATGCAGCCGGTGAGATCACGTCGGCGTACCGCACGCTCGATCGCACGCAGGTGAACTGCGCCGGCGGCAAGACGCCGTGGCACACGTGGCTCTCGTGCGAGGAGATCGCGCGCGGCCGCGTGTTCGAGACCGATCCCTGGGGCGAGACCGACGCGATCGTGCGTCCCGCGCTCGGCGTGTTCAAGCACGAGGCCGCGACCGTCGATCCGGTGCGCGCGCACGTCTACCTGACCGAGGACGACAGCGAGGGGCGCTTCTATCGGTTCGTGCCCGACGCGATGATGGCGGGTGGCCATCCCGACCTGAACTCGGGTCGCCTCGAGGTCGCGGTCGTCGCGGGCGACGACACCGTCACGTGGGTGGAGCTGCCCGATCCGCAGTTCACGGGCGCGGTGCCGACGCGGATGCAGATCGCCGAGAGCACGCGCTTCCGCGGCGGCGAGGGCATCTGGTTCCACGAGGACGTCGTCTACTTCACGACCAAGGGGGACAACCGCGTGTGGGCGTACGACGTGCTGACGTCGCGCATCTCGACGATCTACGACGGCGGCGCGCTCGCCGAGCCCGGGATCGTCGGCGTCGACAACATCGCGGTCACCTGCTGCGGCGACGTGCTGGTCGCCGAGGACGGAGGCTCGATGCAGATCGTCGCGATCCTCCCGGACAGCGGCGAGCTCCGGCCGATCATGCAGATCGTCGGACACGACGGCTCCGAGGTCACGGGCCCGGCGTTCGATCCCTCGGGCACGCGCCTCTACTTCAGCTCGCAGCGCGGCGAGGACGGCGGCGTCACGTTCGAGGTCACGGGCCCGTTCCACGAGCCCGCCTGACCCAACGAGGGACTGGAGACGGCGCCGGGCGGCGCGAAGTAGGATCCGTTCCTCTTCGTCTCACCCGGAGCTGGCATGACCTTCGATCGTCGCTTTCCTCGCCGTCGCTTCCTCCAGACCGTCGTCGTCACCGCAGGCGCGGCGACGCTCGGCCGCACGCTGATCGGCTGCGACGACGGGAACGGCGGCGATCCCTCGCTGGTGTTCCCGCTCTCGGTCGCGTCGGGCGATCCGCGCGAGGGCTCGATCGTGCTGTGGACCCGCGTCGCGGCGGCGGCCGGGACCGACGCGATGGTGCAGCTCGAGGTCGCGACCGACGAAGGGTTCGCGTCGTTGCTGGCGCTGAGCGACGCCGCGCTGATCGCGCCCGCGGAGCACGACCACTGCGTGCGCGTGAAGGTCGAGGGCCTGTCGGCGGGCACCACGTACTACTACCGCTTCGCGCACGAGGGCACGCGCTCGCGCACCGGCCGCTTCCGCACCGCGCCCGCGCGCAGCGCCGACGTGCCGGTGCGCTTCGGGCTCGTCAGCTGTCAGGACTACGTCGGCCGCTACTACAACAGCCTCCTCAAGCTCCTCGAGCCCGAGCAGGACGACCTCGCGTTCGTCGTGCACGTCGGCGACTACGTCTACGAGACCACGGGCGACCCCAGCTTCATGATGTCGAGCGATCGGCGCTCGGTGTCGTTCGAGGACGAGGCCGGCGCGATCGCGCTCGTCGAGGACGGCGAGACCTTCTACGCGGCGCGCTCGCTCTCGAACTACCGCGAGCTCTATCGCACGTACCGCAGCGATCCCGTGCTGCAGCAGGTGCACGAGAAGTTCGCGATGATCGTCATCTGGGACGATCACGAGTTCTCCGACGACTCGTGGCAGGACGTCGCGACCTACACCGCGGGGCGCCTCGACGAGCAGGACACCGAGCGCCGTCGCAACGCCGAGCAGGCCTTCCTCGAGTACCAGCCGATGGCGCGCCCGGACGAGGGCGCCGGCTCGCTGATCGAGGGCACGACCGAGAACCTGTTCCCGGACAACCGCATCTACCGCGATCTCCGGTTCGGTCAGCACGTGCACCTGGTGATGAGCGACTACCGCTCGTTCCGGCCCGATCATCCGATCGACGAGTCGGCGTGGCCGGGCGCGGTCGTGATGAGCGAGGCCGAGGTGCGCGCGGTGCTGATGGCGCGCGAGAGCGAGGGGCGGCTGCCCGCCGGCGTCACCGCGGACATCGCGTTCGCGGAGGACGGTTATCGCCCGTACGTCGACCTGATGATGCCGGACTACGCGCGTCACCAGCAGGCGCTCGGAGGCATCCTCACCGCGGCCTACGAGGCGGGCGGCGCGCCCGCCGAGCGCGCGGCGATGCTGGCGATGCGCGCGGTCGCGGGGCTCGCCGACGCGGCGGTGGTGAACCTGACGATCGAGGCCGGCCGCGCTGCGCTCCCGGAGGAGTTGCGCGACGTCGCGGTGATCGATCTCGAGGACGCCACGCTCTCGCGCGGCCTGTCGTACGCGTCACTCGGCAAGACCGGTCTCTTCGGCTCGATCGGCTCGCGCTATCTCGTGATCGCGCGGCACTACGATCTCTGGGCCGAGCACCGCGCCGCGACCACGCCGCACCCGCTCGGCGACGCGCAGCTCGCGTTCGTGCGCAGCGCGATCGCAGCGAACGAGGACGCGACGTGGACGGTCTTCGGATCGAGCGTCTCGTTCGCGCCGCTGGTGCTCGATCTGTCGGGCTTCGCGGCGCGCCTGCCGCCGGGGTTCCCGCCGGAGTCGTTCTATCTCAGCGTCGATCAGTGGGACGGCTTCCCGATCCACAAGCAGGCGCTGCTCGAGGAGGTGCTGCGCCCGCGCAACGCGCTGCTGATCTCGGGCGACATCCACTCGGCGCTCATCACCGACCACGGCGTCGGCGGCGGCGGTCGCGCGATCGAGCTGACGTGCCCCGGCATCAGCAGCGGCAACTTCCGTGAGCTGCTCTACAACAGCGCGCAGCAGCTCGAGTCGCTGCGTGGCAACGCGCTCGTCGAGACGGTCCTCACCGGCCTCGACTTCCTGCTGCAGACCGCGCGCCCGCAGCTCGTGCACTCGCGCACCGACGTCAACGGCCTGATGATCGCCACCATCGACGGCACCTCGATGATCGCCGACGTCTGGCAGCTCCCGCCCGAGCTCGTCACCGAGCCCTTCTACGATCGCCCGAGCGAGCTCACCCCGATGTGGCAGCACGCCCGCTACCGCGTCGACCGCACCGCCGGCACCAACGGCGAGATCGAGCTCCTCGAGGGCTGACCCGCGGCACCTTCGCGTCGCGCGAGTGACGCTACTCGCGCGGCTGCGTGACGCCGATGATCGTCTCGATCACGCGGGCGCGCGCCCCGGATGGTGGGCGGGATCGATCGCGCCTCCGGCGCGCCTCCAGCCCACCCGGAGCAACCACGTGCACGGAGTCGCAACCACCCTCGCGATCCCGTCGCGAGGCGCGACGATCTCGCACGACCATCCGTCGAACAGCATCGCCGACGAGCAAGGATCGACCCACCGCCGCGAGCGCGGGGCGAGCCCGTGCTTGCGCGCGTTGCAGAGCACGTAGGAAATCGCATGCCTCACCTGGCGCGGCGTCGTGAGCACGCGGTCGTGGTAGCGGTCGGCGAACATCGAGCCCGTGCGCCCCATCGCGCTGTTCACCGCGCGGGCGATCCGGACGCAGAGGCCCTTGATCGCCCGCGCCAGCGCGTGCCGGCTCTCCGCCTCCACCACGAGGTGCCCGTGGTCCCGCTGCACCGAGAAGTGCGTGATGCGCATCCCGAAGCGATCGGCCGCCGCACCGAGCGCTCCGACCACGCGCAGGAACGTCCTGCGCGCGCGCAGGCTCCACACGTCCTTGCGTACCTTCAGCGTGACGAGCACCGGCTCGCGCCCCGTCAGCTTCACTCTCGCGGTGTGTGGCACCCCGGCTCGCGTACCGCTCGGCCGCCGTCCCGCGCCGCGTCGCTTACCTCCCCACGTCCGGAATGCAATTTCGACCTGCCCTCTTCTCGTCTTCATGCATCGTAGTCGCGAATCGCATGCTCCGACTGACGCACTTCTCGAATCGGCAGACATCCTCCACGAGGCGCACGGTCGCCGCTCCGAACATCACGAGCTACCGCGCCGAATGCTCATGCCCGGGCGTGTCGCATGCGCTCGTGTAGCGCGCAGACTTCTTCCGGCGGGCGAGTGCGAGGCGAACGAGGTAGTCTTCTCGTCGAAATAGTGCCGCGACGACGATCTACGGTGGTGAGACCGGTCACCTCCGTTCATGTCGTCCCCGCGCTTCGAGGTAGGTCTCGTGGACTAGCTAGCTAGTGTCGAGCACACCCGACCGTTCGTCCCAGGCACCCAGTCGAGTGCTCAGCTCGACTCTCGTTGGCGGATCAGGCCTTCTTGGGAGGTCGAGGCGACCAGGGATCCGTCGCGGGTGAACACGCGGCCGCGCACGAGGCCGCGCGCGCCGTGCGCGACGGGGCTGTCGATCACGTGCAGGAGCCACTCGTCGACGCGGAACGGCTGGTGGAACCACATGACGTGATCGAGCGACGCGACCTGCATGCCGGGCGTCAGCCACGTCACGCCGTGCGGCAGCAGCGACGTGGTCAGGAACGAGTAGTCGGACGCGTATGCCAACAGATACCGATGCAGCGCGGGCTCGTCCGGGAGCCGCTCGACGGTGCGCAGCCAGACCATGCGCTGCGGGGGGCGAGCGCGCGGCTCGAAGAGGTTGTCGTCGGTGTCGACCGGGCGCAGCTCGAAGGGACGCTCGGCGGTCGCGCGCTCGCGCAGGCCGCGCGGCAGCTTCGAGGCGTGCGCGGCCATGCGCTCCTGCTCGGTCGGCAGCGACTCCGGCGCCGGCACGCCGGCCGGCATCACGTCCTGGTGCTCGAAGCCGCTCTCTTCGATCTGGAAGGACGCCGCGAGGTTCAGGATCGCCTCGCCGTTCTGGATCGCGACCACCCGCCGCGTCGTGAACGAGCCGCCGTCGCGGATCCGATCGACGTCGTAGACGATCGGCTTCCGCACGTCGCCGGGCCGGAGGAAGTACGCGTGCAGCGAGTGCACGTGCCTCTCCGCGGGCACGGTCTGCACCGCCGCCGACAGCGCCTGCCCGAGCACCTGCCCGCCGAACACGCGCGACCACCCGAGATCCTGGCTCTGGCCTCGGAACAGGTTCTCTTCGATCTTCTCGAGCGCGAGCAGCGTCACGAGCTCGTCGAGGATCTTGCTCATCCGCGCGCATCTCCCGAGCCGAGCCGCGCGCGATCGTGCGGTGCGTCGAGCTCGAGCGTCGGGCCGAGCGGCACGATGCGCGTCGGGTTCACCGTGTCCTGGCTCCAGTAGTAGTGCGTCTTGATGTCGTCGAGGTCGCACGTCTCGCGCACGCCTGGGATCTGGTAGACGTCGCGCACGAAGCCCCAGAGGCTCGGGTAGTCCTGCACCCGGCGCACGTTGCACTTGAAGTGCGCGTAGTAGACGAGGTCGAAGCGCAGCAGCGTCGTGAACATCGCGACGTCCGCCTCGGTGAGCACGTCGCCGCAGAGGAAGCGCTGCGTCTCGAGCACGCGCTCCCAGTGATCGAGCGCCTCGAAGAGCGTGCGGCACGCGTCCTCGTACGCGCTCTGCTTGGTCGCGAACCCCGCGCGATAGACGCCGTTGTTGATCGGCTCGTAGATCGCGTCGAGGGTCTCGTCGATCTTCGCGCACAGCGCGGGCGGTGCGAGCGTGCGCGGATCCTTCGCGAGCGCGTCGCACTCGGTGTCGAGCATGCGCATGATCTCGCGCGACTCGTTGTTCACGATCGTGCTCTTCTGGCGATCCCACAGCACCGGCACCGTGACGCGACCCGTGTAGTCGCTCTTCGCCCGCAGATACACGTCGCGGAGGAAGCCCGAGCTCCCCAGCGGATCGGGATCGTCCTCGCGGAACGGCCAGCCGTCCGGGCCCATGTGCGGATCGACGACGGTCACCGAGATCGCATCCTCGAGGCCGCGCAGCGCCCGCGTGATCAGCGTCCGGTGCGCCCACGGGCACGCGTACGCGACGTAGAGGTGATAGCGCCCCGCCTCCGCGCGGAAGTCGGTCGACCCGTCCGCGCTCAGCCACGATCGGAAGCGCGTCTTCGGCCTCTGGAACCGCCCCTTCTCGTCGGGCTCGTACCACGTCGTCTGCCACTTCCCGTCGACCAGCTGTCCCATCGAAGAACGTCCTTCCGGAAAGGTTCGCGGCACAGGCTACCGTGCCCGCAGCCGCGCTGTGCCAGCGGCCCGCGCACGGGCGCGCTATCCTTACGCCGTGGACGACGCGGCTGCACGACGGGCGATCCGCGCGCGCTGGCCGAGCCGGCTCGCGACGCTCGCGACCGCGGACGACGCGCCCACGATGGAGGGTCGTCCGCTCGCGGAGATCTTCGCGGCCGTCGACGAGCTCTCGCTGGCCGCGTATGCGCTCGCGGGCAAGCCCGTGCTGCCCCTCGCTCGCGCAGCGCTGCCGACCCGGCTCTACCGCCGCGGCGAGGACCGCCCCGCCAGCGAGGACGAGGACCCGCTCGCGCATGGACTGGAACGACGACTACCGTGACTTCCTCGATGCGCTCTTCGAGGAGCGCGTCGAGTTCATCGTCGTCGGCGCGTACGCGCTCGCCGCGCACGGCGTGCCGCGCGCGACCGGCGACATCGACTTCTTCGTCCGCCCGTCGGACGAGAACGCGGCGCGCACGATGCGCGCGCTCTCCCGCTTCGGCGCGCCTATCGACGCATCCGGGGTGAGCGCGGCGGACTTCGCCGTGCCGGGTGTCGTCTACCAGATCGGAGTCGCGCCGCGCCGCATCGACGTGATCACCGAGATCAGCGGCGTCGAGTTCGACGAAGCGTGGAGCACGCGCATCGAGAGCACGCTCGGCGGCCGCCCGGTTCCCTTCCTCGGTCGTGACGCGCTGCTCGCGAACAAGCGCGCGACCGGGCGCGCCAAGGATCTCGCAGACGTCGCGATGCTCGAGACGATCGCAGCTCGCGCGAAGCGATTCTGATCGCGAGGCAGACCTCGAGCCCGCGATCACTCCGCGGACGCGCTCGCTTCTTCGGCGCTCGAGGAGACGCTCGCCTCGAGCTCGTCCTCTCCCGCGACGCGCTCGCGGAGGAGCTCCGCGGCGCGCACCGAGAGCAGCAGCTCGCGGCGCTCCGTCAGGGCGCTCGCGACGAGCTCCGCGCGCTCGGCGTCGCCGGCCTGCGCGCCCGCGAGCAG
>JALYRN010000012.1 GCA_030855295.1 Myxococcota bacterium
CATCTCCGCCGTCCGCGCCGACGCCGCCGATCGCGGTCAGCCCGCCGAGCCCGATCACCAGCGCGACGCCGATGATCGCGGCCCCCGCGAGCACGCTGCCGAAGACCCAGCCTCCGCCGCTCCGGCGCGCGCGCGCGGGCATCGTGCCGCCCTCGATCAGCCCCGACTCGACCAGGGCGCGATCGAGGTCCTCGACCATCTCGATCGCCGACGCGTAGCGCGCCTCGGGATCCTTCGCGATGCCGCGCAGCACCACGTCGTCGACCACCTTCGGCAGCGCGCGCGAGCCCGCCTCGCTCGGCGGCGGCGGGCTCTCGTGCACCACCGCGTGCGCCACCGAGATCGCGTCGTCGCCGGGGAACGCGCGCACACCGCACACGAGCTCGTAGATCACCGCCGCGAACGAGAAGATGTCGCTCTGCGGCGAGTACGCGCCGCGCGCGAGCGTCTCCGGCGCCGCGTAGCAGGGCGTTCCGAGGAACTGCCCTTCCTTCGTCAGCGCGGCGTCGGGCACGCGCGCGATGCCGAAGTCCGCGAGCTTCGCGCGACCGTCCTCCGAGACCAGGATGTTGTCGGGCTTCACGTCGCGGTGGATGATCCCCGCCGCGTGCGCGACCTCGAGCGCGCCGGCGATCTGCGTCGCGATCTCGATCACCTCGAGCGCCGGCAGCGCGCCCCGACTCCGCAGCACGTGCTTGAGCGTCGAGCCCGGCACGTACTCGAACACGAGGAACGGGCCGATGCCGTCCTCCTCGCCGACGTCGTACACCGCGACGATCGAGGGATGCGACAGCCGCGCCGCCGCGCGCGCCTCGTTCTTGAACCGCTCGAGGAAGCTCTTCCGGTGCTTCTCGTCGAGATCGAGATCGCGCACCGTCTTGATCGCGACCTTGCGATCGAGCGCGGGATCGCGCCCCAGATAGACCGAGCCCATCGCGCCCTGCCCCAGCAGGCGGTCGACGGTGTAGCGTCCGATCTTCTCGGGGATCTTGCTGCTCATTCCCGCTGCCGGATCTCGTAGGAGAGAGGAAGCGACCGTCAGAGTCGGTGGAGCTTGATCGTGTTGGACCCGCCCGAGAGCGGCCACCCGGTCACGAGCGCGAACTCGTCGCCCGTCTTGCAGAACTTCTCGCGCACCACGAGCGACGTCGCGATGCGCAGCATCTCCTCGAGATCGTCGGGCGGCACCTCGACGCGCGGCACCACGCCCCACTCCAGCGCGAGCCGGGTGGCGACCTCGACCCGCGGCGTGATCGCGATCACCGGCGCCTTGGGACGGTACTCGCTGAGCACGCGCGCGGTCCGTCCGTCACGCGTGAACGTGACGATCACCTTGAGCGGGAGGATGTAGCTCAGGCGCGCGGCGGCGCGGGCGGCGGCCTCGGTGAAGGTCCAGCGCTCGGTGATCGCCGGCAGGTCGACGGCGCCGCGGTCGTCGAGCAGCGACTCCTTCTCCACCTCGCGGACGATCGCGTCCATCATCTGCACCGACTCGACCGGATAGCGCCCGCTCGCGCTCTCGCCGCTCAGCATCACCGCGTCGGTTCCGTCGAGCACCGCGTTCGCGACGTCGGCCGCCTCGGCGCGCGTCGGGCGCGGATTGCGGATCATCGAGTCGAGCATCTGCGTCGCGGTGATCACGACCTTCCCGCGGGCGTTCACCTCGCGGATGATCCGCTTCTGCATCAGCGGCACGAACTCGGCGCCGACCTCGACCCCGAGATCGCCGCGCGCGACCATCGCGCCGTCCGCCGCGTCGAGGATCTCGGCGAGGTTCTCCATCGCCTCGGGCTTCTCGATCTTCGCGATCAGCGGGGTGCCGCGCGCGATCGCCTTCGCATCGAGGACGTCCTCGGCGCGGCGCACGAACGAGAGCGCGAGGTAGTCGACCTTCAGCGTCTCGACCGCGAAGAGCAGATCGACGCGATCCTTGTCGGTGAGCGCGGGCGTCGAGAGCGCGGCGCCGGGGATGTTGAGGCCCTTGCGATCGCTGAGCTCGCCGCCGATCTCGACCTCTGTGATCACGTCGGTGTCGGTGGTCTCGAGCACCCGCAGCCGCAAGAGCCCGTCGTCGAGCAGGATGTGCGTGCCCGGCGTGACGTCGCGCGGCAGCGGCTCGTAGATCTGCGAGACGATGTCCTGTGTGCCTGGCACGTCGCGGTTCGTCAGCGTGAACTTCTGGCCTTCCTTCAGCTCGATCTTGCCGTCGGCGAAGCGCCCGACCCGCATCTTCGGGCCGCACAGGTCGGCGAGCAGCGCGAGGGGACGGCCCGCCTTCATGCCCGCCTCGCGCACCATCGCCGCCGACTTCGCGTGCGTCTCGTGGGTGCCGTGCGAGAAGTTCAGGCGCGCGCAGTCCATGCCCGCCGCCACGAGCTTGTCGATCATCTCCGGGGTGCTCGATGCCGGCCCCAGCGTGCACACGATCTTCGCCCGTCGCATGGGGCCCGTCCTACCACACGCGCCCCCTCCGCACGAGAACCTCAGCAAGGCGCCGCGGCCGCGCGGAATTCCCGGGGAACTGGCCCGCACGAGCCCCCGGGTCTACCCTCGCGCCTGACATGCTCTTCCGCTGCCGGAACCGATTTCCTCTCGCGCTGGCGCTGCTCGCCGTGCTCGTCGCCGGGTGCGCGTATCCCCGGCGAACGACGTCGCTGTCGCCCGTGCGTGGCGTGTCCGCGTCGTCGGCGAGCCCGTCGGACGTGTGGTCGCTGACGGTCGCGGGCGCGGTGATCCCGCCGATGAGCCGGGGCGCGCTCGCGTGGGACGGCAGCGACGGGCTGCCCGATCCGTTCGTGCGCATCTATCGCGACGAGGTGCTGGTCTGGGAGTCCGAGACTCTCTCGGACACCCTCGCGCCCGCGTGGAACGTCACGCTGCCGCGCAACCTGTACGCGCCGAGCAACGCGATGTACCGCTTCGAGCTCTGGGATCGCGACGAGGTCGGCGCCGATCCGATCGGCATCTATCGCCATCGCGGCCTGCCGCCGAACGTCGTGCCCGGCGCCGACGCGCGCGTGATGATGGACAGCAGCGCGCAGCTCGCGCTCCGGCTCGAGCCGCCGCAGGCGCACCACGGGCTGGGCATCCGTCTCTACGAGGTGCGCGGTGACGCGCTCGTGGTGCTCGAGGTCGAGACGCACTCGCCCGCGGGGCGCGCCGGCATCCGAGCGGGCGAGGAGATCGTCGGCATCGGCGGGCAGAGCGTCTCGGCGCTCGGATCGCAGCGCGCGCCGGGCGCGCTCTCGATGGCGTCGGATCGGCGCGAGCGTCTTCGCGTGCGCAACGCGCGCGGGGAGACGCGCGAGGTCGAGCTCGACGCGGGGCATACCTGGCTGACGATGTGATCGGCAGCGTCGATGCGCGGGTGGCAGCGCGGGTAGGCGCGCGACTGGTCAGTCGGGATCGCTGAACGTCGCGGGGCGCTTGCCCATCGCGGCCTGCACCGCTTCCATCTGGTTGGGCGAGCCGAGCAGCGGGATCTGCAGCTCGGTCTCGAGCCGGAACGCGTCCTCGACGGAGAGCTCGGGCGACTCGTCGCAGAGCCTCTTCCCCGCGCGGATCGCGTGGGGCGACTGCGATGCGATCGTGCGCGCGAGCGCGAGCGCAGCGCCGACGTGGTCGCTCTCGATGCGCGTCGCGAGCCCGATGCGCACGGCCTCCTCGGCGCCGACGGTCCGCCCCGTCCAGACGAGCTCCTTCGCGAGGTCGGGGCGCACCAGGCGCAGCAGCGTCTTCGACGCGCTCATGTCGGGGACGAGGCCGTAGCGCACCTCCATCACCGAGAGCTGCGCGTCGGGCGCGACGATCCGCAGATCGCACGCGAGCGCGAGCTGCAGGCCGCCGCCCATCGCCGCGCCGTGCACCGCTGCGATCACCGGCACCGGCACCTCGGCCCAGATCCAGCACGCGCGCTGCGCGATGTTCGCCGGGCTCTTCGAGAGGTCGCGCGCGAGCAGCTTCGCTCCCGCCTCCTGCCCCATCCCGAGGAACGCCATCCAGTCGAGCCCGGCGCAGAACGCCTTGCCCTCGCCCGAGAGCACCACCGCGCGCACGCTCGGGTCGGCGGCGATGCGCTCGCCGGTCTCGATCAGCCCCTCGAACATCGCGAGGTCGAGCCCGTTGCGCTTCTCCGGTCGGCTCAGCCGCACGTGGGCGACCGAGCCCTCGATCGACGTGACGACGCGCGGTGCTTCGCTCATCGATCGTCTACTGGATCACGTGGCGCAGCTGACCCGCGCCGCCGGTGTTCTGGAACTGCACCGCGCCGAGCTGCTGGCGCACGCAATTCTCACCGGGCGTGCCCCGCATCTCTCCGCCGAGCGTGATCGTCGGCACGCCCTCGGCGGTCCACGTCACCTCGATCAGCGCGGCCTGCGTCTGGGTGCACGCGAGGATCGACGCGCGGCTCGCGTCGAGCCACTGCCGCACGGTCGCCTCGGTGGCCTGCTGCTGCGGGGTCTGCGCCTGGGGCGCGACGAGCACCTGCTGCTGCGGCTGCTGCTCGACCTGTCCGCCCGCGGTCACGACGACGACCGTGCCCTGCGGCGGCTGCTGCATCGGCTGCTGCACCACCGCGTACGCCGGCTGTTGCTGCTGCTCGAGCTCGCATCCACGCCAGCGCGCCGCGTGACGCGGGCACGCGTAGACGACGTCCATCCCGCAGCCGACCACCTCGTAGCGACCGCCGCCGAGCTCGCGGCCGCGCACGTCGCGCCGCCCGCAGTCCGGGAAGTCGCGGTGCACCGAGGTCGCCACGTAGCGCGGCAGCCGCCGCAGCCCGTCGCCTCTGCCGCACGCCACCGTGCCCAGCGCGACTGCGCCGAGCACGAGCGCCGCTCCCAGCCACGAACCGATCATCCCCCGCGTCGTCGTCATGCTCGCCCCGCCTTGTCCAGCTTCTCTTCGACCATCGTATCTGCAATTCGATAGGTCGGCTGCATCGCCTTCTTCGCGCGGTCCGCGATCTCGAGGATCGTGTCGTAGATCTCCATCACGCGCGCGCGCGACTTCTTCTCGTCGTAGCCGGCGTACTCCTGCGCGACGTTGACGAGACCGCCCGCGTTGATCGCGTAGTCGGGCGCGTAGAGGATCCCGCGATGCATCAGGTCGTCGCCGTGCCGCGGCTCGGCGAGCTGGTTGTTCGCGGCGCCCGCGACGATCTTGCAGTGCAGCCTCGGCACGGTGTCGTCGTTGATCGCGGAGCCGAGCGCGCACGGCGCGAAGACCTCGCACTCGACGCCGAAGATCTCCTCGAGCGAGACGACGGCCGCGCCGAACTCACGATGCGCGCGCTCCGCCTTGTGCGGATCGACGTCGGCGACCGTGAGCCGCGCGCCGAGATCGTGCAGCTCCTTGCAGAGCGCGTGGCCGACGTGCCCGATGCCCTGCACCGCGACGTGCAGGCCGTCGATCGTGTCGCGATCGTAGACGAGCTTCACGCACGCCTCGATGCCGCGCCGCACGCCGAGCGCCGTGTACGGCGAGGGATCGCCGGAGCCGCCGTGCTCCGACTTCACGCCAGTCACGTGCTTCGTGCTCTGGCGGATGATCTCCATGTCTTCGATCGACGTGCCGCTGTCCTCGGCCGTGATGTAGCGACCGCCGAGCCCCTCCACGACCCGACCGAACGCGCGGAACAGCGCGGCGCGATCGAAGTGGCGCTGCGGCCGGATGATCACGCTCTTGCCGCCGCCGTGCGGGATGCCGCTGATCGCGGCCTTGTACGTCATGCCGCGCGCGAGGCGGAGCGCGTCGATCAGCGCGAGCTCTTCGTGCGCGTAATGGATGAAGCGACAGCCGCCGAGCGAGGGCCCCATGCGCGTGTCGTGGATCGCGATGATCGCCTGGAGGCCGGTCTCGGCGTCGCGACCGTAGTGGACCTCGCCGTAGTCGTAGTGCGAGAGGTGCTCGAAGACGTTCACGATCGCTTCTCCTGGCGCGCTCCCATCGGGGCGCGAGTCGGCGCGAGCAATAACGGACGGCGCGCGCGGCGGCAACGACGCAGCGCGTCGAAAACCGCGCCGAATTCCCCCACGATCGGGCATCATCGCGCCGTGACGGCCCGCACGCTCGCGGCGATCCTCGCCCTCTCGCTGCTCGCGCTCCCTCCAGGAGCCGCGCGCGCCGACGAGGTCGCATGCCCCGAGGTCGGGCCCGACGACGCCGAGGTGCAGCGCCGTCTGCGCTGGCTCGAGGCGCGCTTCGCCGACACCGAGGACGACGTCCGCCGCTGGTTCGGCGCGTTCATCGTGCTCCACGGCCTCTTGACCGGCGTGCAGCTGACGCTCGCGCTCGCGACGCCCGACGATCAGTCGCGCATCGACTTCATCGTCAACACGACGGGGTCGGGGCTCGGGCTCGTCACGCTCCTGCTGTCGACGCCGCCGATCCTCGGGGCCGGTGACCTGATGCGCTCGCTGCCGCGCGACACGCCGGAGGATCGCCTGGCCTCGCTGCGCATCGCCGAGGCGCGCATGCGGCGCAGCGCCGAGGCGTCGGGGTTCGTGCGCAGCCCGCTGCCCTCGCTCGCGACCACGTTCTACGTCGCGGCCGGGGGGATCACGCTGCTGCTCCTCGATCGCCCGGTGGGCGCGATCCTCCATGCCGCGGGCGGGACGGTGCTCGGCCAGGGTCGGCTGCTGCTGCATCCGACCGGCGCGATCGACGCGTGGCGCACGTACCTGCACCACCACGCGGACGCGGGCTGCACGCCGGAGGGCGCGTCGGCGCGCTACGATGCGGGGATGCGGTTCGCGATCTCGCCCTCGGGCGTCGGCACCGGCGGCGCGGGGCTCGCGCTCACGCTCTCCTTCTGATGCGCTCCTCTCCTGTCGCCGTGCTGCTCTGCGCGCTCGCGGTCGCGTGCGGCGGCCCGCAGATGCGCAGCGGTGAGCTCTACCCGGGACGCGCGTCGGCCGCGCCGAGCATGCGCTGCCTGCCCGATCCCGACGTCGTCGACGAGGCGCTCACGCCGCGCATGCGTGCGGGCCTCGAGCTCGCCGAGGAGTCCTTCGCGGTCGAGGCGCCGGCCCCGCCGGGCAGCCGTGCCGCGCTCGACCTGACCGACTGGGCGCAGGGCCCGCTGCGCGAGTGGCTCGAGCAGAAGACGCGCACGATCGAGGAGGCGCGGCGCGAGCTCGATCTCGCGGCCGAAGAGACTCACCGGCAGCGCATCATGGGCGGCGCCATCGTCGGCCTGATGTACGAGGACGTCGCGCGCGTGCTCCTCCGCGTACCGGCGCCGGAGGACCTCGAGGACGAGCCGGAGATCCTCGAGATCTACCAGCAGGTCCTCGAGAGCCAGGCGCGCCCGTTCCTCGAGACCTCGCGGCGCGCCTATCACGCGTGCGCGCTCAACGCGAGCGAGCCCGAGTCCATGCGCCACTGGTCGCGCTTCTGCCGGCTGCGCGAGGACGAGCTGCCTGCGGGGGACGGCCCGTCGGAGGATGGAACGACCGTCGAGGTCCTGGTGGATTGATCACCCGCGGCGTGCGGGACTGGACGAAAGCGATGGCTCCCAGCTACGTTCCGCCATCCGGCATGTTGGATCGCGAGCTCGTCGAAGCGGTGAAGTTGGCTCGTGAAGCGGGTCGTATCCTGCTCGAGCTCTACGCTCTACGCGAGTCGCAGCCGCGCGACTTCGGCGTCGACATGAAAGGCGAGGCCGATCCGGTCACCGAGGCCGATCGCCGCGTCAACGCGTTCCTGACCGCGCGCCTTCGCGAGGCGTTCCCGACCGACACGATCATCGCCGAGGAGAGCGCCAACGAGGGCCGCCGCGCGAGCGGCCGCTGCTGGCTCGTCGATCCGCTCGACGGCACCAAGGAATTCATCGCGCGCAACGGCGAGTTCAGCGTGATGATCGGTCTCGCGATCGACGGTGATGCGCAGCTCGGCGTCGTGTACCAGCCGACCACCGGCAAGCTCTGGCGCGGCGTCGTCGGTGATGGCGCGTTCGTCGAGCAGGACGACAAGACGTTCGTGCTGCGCCCGAGCGACGTGTCGGATCCGTCGAAGATGAAGCTCGTGGTCTCGCGCTCGCATCGCTCCGCGGAGACCGACGCGATCGTGCAGCGGCTCGGGATCACGCAGGAGGCCGCCAGCGGCTCGGTGGGCCTGAAGGTCGGCCTGATCGCCGAGCGCAAGGCCGACCTCTACGTGCACCTCTCGGATCGCTCGAGCGCGTGGGACGCCTGCGCGCCCGACGCGATCCTGCGCGCGGCGGGCGGCACCTTCACCGATCTGTCGGGCCGCTCGATCGAGTACGGCACCTCCGAGCTGCGCAACAAGCGCGGCATCCTCGCGTGCAACCGCAAGGGCTTCGAGAAGGTGCTCCCGATCGTCAGCGAGATCGCGCGCGGCGCGGGCCTGATCGAGTAGAGACGATCATCGGTCTCGCGGTGACCCCGACGGTCACCACGATCGCGATTCCCCCTACGGGGCCGCCGGAGCCTCGGGCTCGGCGAGCGGCGGCGCGGTGAGCTCCTCGGGGTCGAGGACGAGATCATCATCGAGGTCGCGGCGGAGGGTGATCGCGCTCTGGAGCGCGGTGCGCAGCGCGGGGAGGCGGTCGGCGTTGGTGCTGGCGTCGATGCGGACCACGCCGTCGATCGCGGGGATGGTGCCGAGCGCGAGCGGCGCCATGAGGGTGCTGCGGTCGAGCGTGATCAAGAGCGCGCCGAGGCCGGGCTCGACGTCGAAGGCGCCGACGAGGCGCACGTCGATCGGCATCGCGTCGCGGATCTCGATCGCGGCGCCGTCGCTGGTGCGGGTGCCGTCGATCGTGATCGCGTCGGGCGCGACGGTGCGGCAGAGGTCGGGGTCGTCGCACGCGGCGACCAGGAGCTCGATCGCGCAGTAGGCGCCGGCGGGCACCTCGAAGACCTCGGCGAACGTCGCGTCGCCGGTCGCGAAGTCGATCACGCCGCGACGGAAGAGCGGATGGCGCGCCCCGTCGCAGGCCTCGAGCGTGCCCTCCTCGAGCGCGACGCGCGCGACGCCGAGCTCGGGATCGGGCAACAAACCCATCGGCTCGTAGCCCCCGGCGCCGAGGCCCGGCGCGAACGGCGGGTTGCCGGTCTCGGTGCCGCCGCACGACGGCAGCGCAGCGAGCGCGAGCGCGAGCACGGCGATCGAGCGTCTCATCGCGTTGCCTTCTTCTGCTTGCCGATCTTCTCGCTCTGCGTGAGCGGGAAGAGCTGGAAATTGATCTGCACCACGTCCCGCGGATCCGTCTCGCCGGTCGAGAGCTCGAGGAGCTCGCGGCGGAATTTCTGGATCCGATCCTTGATCTCCGCCAAGCCCTTCGCGCCGACGCAGAGCGTGAGCGACGAGACGTCGCGCTCGGGCGCGGGCACGTCGTCGATCGCCGCGGCGGCGCGCTCCATCATCATGCGGTGGTAGTTGCCGATGTGGTGGCCGCGCGTCTCGGGACCCGTCGAGACCAGCGCCTCACCCTGGCTGACCTTTCCGCCCGCGTCCTGCACGAGGAGGCCGAGCTCGAACAGCGTCGCGAGCCCCGCGCGCGCGTCCTCCTTCGCGATCGGTGGCTTCAGCCGCGGCGCGATCCAGTCGGCGTCGGCCTCGAAGCCCTTGCGCGCGGCGAGCTCGCGGATCGCCGGCAGGTACCAGGTGGAGTGGTAGGCCGCGTGCGCCAGCTCGAGGCGGTGCGCGCTGCGATAGCGCCGGAAGCCGCTGAGGCGCGCGTACGCGGCGTTGCGTGCCTGTGCGTCGCGCGCCTGGTTGAACGACACGAGATCGACGAAGTAGCGGGCGGCGTCGTCCTCGAGGCCGAGCGCGGCGGCGAAGCGCGGCGCCATCGAGTCCGAGAGGTTGCGCTCGCCGTCGATCACGAGCTTCAGGTAGTTCGGCGAGCGCAGGCCGGCCATGCGCGAGAACGCGCGGAACGAGAAGCCTCGCCCGCGCGCCTTTCGCTCGTCGTACGCGCTCCGCAGGAACGCGCGGTAGTCGAGATAGGTGAAGACGTCGGGCACGCGCGCCCTCGATCCTGCCCGACGGCGGGCCGTGTGACAAGCGAGCCCGTATACGGCGAAGCTCGCTAACGCGAGAAATCAGGCCGCCAGTAGCGCGGCGTCGGTCAGGAGCGTGCAGCAGCGTATACGCGCCGCGTTCAGCCGGGCTTCGAGGCGCCGCGCTTGCCCATCACGCGCGCGACGTCTTCGTCGGGCAGGTACGGCGGCTCGCGCGAGGCGAGGGCGGCATGCGCGATTTGCGCGGTCGTGCGCGCGCCGACGCAGACGGTGCCGACGAAGGGGCTGATCAGCGCGAAGCGCAGCGCGGCGGTCGCGAGATCGGGCACGCCGTCGTGCACCAGGAAGCGGAGGTCGTCCATCTGCGAGAGGCGCACGTCGAACGCGCTGCGATCCCAGCGGCGGCTGCGGTGATCGGTCTCGGGGAATTCCGTCTCTTCGCTCCACGCCCCGGCGAGCAGGCCGTAGCAGAGCGGCGAGCGCACGATCACGCCGCAGCCGTACTGCTTCAGACCGGCGCCGAGGTCGTGCAGCACGTGCGGCTCGAGCAGGTGGTGCGCGATGCCGAGCGCGCTCGCGCCCTTCTCCATCGCGGTTTTCGCGTCTTCCGTCGTCACCACGCTCGCGCCCCACGCGCGGATCTTGCCGCTCGCGATCAGGTGCTCGACGCCCTTCTGGAAGAGGTCCGACTGCAGCACCTTGAGCGGGGGATCGTGCAGCAGGAGCACGTCGATGCGATCGCGCCGCAGGCGCGTCAGCGACGCCTCGACCGCCTCGATCAGCGCCTGCGAGTCGAAGCGACCGCTGATCGCGGCGCCGTCCTTCACCTGGCCGGCGCGCGAGATGAACACTGCGTCCTTCGCGTGCTCGCCGAGCGCGGCCGTGGTGCGCCACTCGCTCTCGCCGTCCCCCCAGAGCGGCGCGACGTCGAACGTCGTCACGCCTTTCTCCCAAGCCTCCTTGACGACGGCCTCGTAGCGCGACGCATCCACCGGACCGTACGCGCCGCTGGCGAGGCCCCAGGTGCCGAGCGTGATCTCGGAGAGGCGAACGTCGGTGCGGCCGAGGGTGCGCGTCAGCATCGTCGCGCGTCGTACAAGCGCGCGCCCCCGAGAGCAAGACGCGCGCTCCGGTCGGCGCTTCGAGGGCGCGCAATTCCGCTGACGGCTGGGCTCGGTTCAGCGCGGTCGGCGCTTCTTCGCTCGGCCGAGCTCGGCCTCGAGCTCGCGTGCTCGCGCCTCCGCGCGGTCGCGCTCTTCTCGCGCGCGGTCGCGCTCTTCTTCCGCGCGCAGCGCGCGCTCGCTCCCGGTCGGCAGCGGTCGGCCGGCCGCGTCGATCCAGCGCAGCGACGGCGGCGGGAGGTGGTTGCACGGCAGCTCGCGCACGCCGAGCGCGAGCCCGAGCGACACCACCGGCAGATCGCCGCTCGGCAGCGGCTCCATCGGCCGATAGGCGCGCTCGCTCGCGTCGAGCTCGTACCCCTCGAACCGATGCGTCAGCGGGTCGTAGAGGAAGTACGCGCCGGTCCGCCAGATGCGCGCGTAGAGCTCCATCTTGTCGTGCCGGTCGATCGACTCGGTGGTCGGCGAGGTGAGCTCGATGATCACGTCGGGGAGCTTGCCGCCCTCTTCCCACGCCACCCACGACGGGCGCTCGCGGCGATCGGTGTCGAGCACGACGAACACGTCGGGCCCGCGGAACCGCGTGGTGCCGCGGCGCTGCGCCTCGCGCGCCTGCGGCTCGGAGTAGTAGACGAACATGTCGCCGCCGCAGAAGAAGTCGTCGCGCGCACGCCACGCATCGTGCAGCGACCCGATCAGGAGGTGCATCTGCTCGACGTGTCGCTGCGTCTCCATCGGCTCCCCGTCGCTCGAAGGGAGCTCGGCGGCTCCCGGCGGCGGCGTCGGCACGTGGAAGTCCTCGATGCGCATCGACCTCAGCATGCCACGCCGTCGGCTCACGGTCTGCGTGCGCGCAAGCGCCGTTCCGGTCCGCGCAGCCTCGATTCGTGGGAGAAACCGCACCGCGATCGGCGGGTCGGCGGGCGGTGCGGTGGCGGCCGCCACCCGAACGATTTCGCGTCGGCGGCACGGGCACGGGGCGCGCGCGCGGGTAGAGTCCGGGCGCCATGCGCCTGTCTACGCTGCTCGGACCGGACCTCCGCCAGACGCTCGCCCAAGAGCCCGAGGCGCTGAGCGAGGCGCTCGAGGAATTCCACGAGGAGGACATCGCGGAGATCGCGGAGGATCTTCCGATCGAAGACGTCGTCGCGCTGATGCGCGCGCTGCCGGACGACTTCGCGGCCGGCGTGCTCGAGCGCATCCCCGACGAGCTGCGCAACTCGATCCTCGAGCGGCTCAAGCCGCAAGAGGCCGCGACGATCCTCGTCGAGATGCAGCCCGACGATCGCGCCGACGTCGTGCAGACGCTCGACGTCGAGCTCCGCGACTCGATCCTGCTGCTGATCGACAAGCTCGATCCCGAGGTCGCCGAGGAGACGCGCGAGCTCGCGGCGTACCCGGAGGACACCGCCGGCGGCATCATGACGACGGCCTTCGTCGGCCTGCAGCCCGAGACCAAAGTGTGGCAGGCGATCGAGGAGGTCCGCCGCCTCGCGCGCGAAGAAGACATCGAGATCGTCTATTACCTCTACGTCCTCGCGTACGGCGAGAAGCTCGTCGGCGTCGTCTCGCTGCGCGATCTGATCCTCGGTGAGCCGAGCGCGACGCTCGCCGACGTGATGCACGAGAACGTCGTGCGCGTGCGCGACACCGATCTGCAGGAGGAGGTCGCGCGCACCATCGCGAAGTACGACCTCCAGGCCGTGCCCGTCATCGACGAGCAGGGCTGCATGCTCGGCGTGGTCACGGTCGACGACGTGGTCGACGTCGTCATCGAGGAGGCCACCGAGGACGCGCAGCGGATGGGCGCCGTCACGCCGATCGAGAACACGTACTTCGGCGCGAGCTTCTTCGCGTACTGGAAGAGCCGCGTGACGTGGCTGGTCGTGCTCTTCCTCGGCGGGTTCCTCACTGCCAACGTGATGCAGGGCTTCCAGGACGATCTCTCTCGGGCGCTGACGCTCGCGGTGTTCATCCCGCTGATCATCTCGACCGGCGGCAACGCGGGATCGCAGGCCGCGACGCTGGTGATCCGCGCGCTCGCGGTGGACGAGGTGACGCCCGGTGACTGGGTGAAGGTCGCGACGCGCGAGGCGGGGGTCGGCATCTGCCTCGGGCTGGTGGTCGGCGCGCTCGGGTTCGGCCGCGCGTTCTTCGCCGCGGACGCCGGCGAGGGCGTGCCGCTGGCGATCGTCGTGTCCGTCAGCGTGCTCGCGGTCGTCACGGTGGGGAGCTTGGTCGGCGCGCTCCTGCCGCTGCTGATCCAGCGCGCGGGGCTCGACCCGGCGGTGAGCTCCACGCCGTTCATCGCGTCGCTCAGCGACGTCGTCGGGCTCCTCATCTACCTGTCGATCGCGCGCGCCCTGCTGCATCTGTGAGGGACGGCGGCCGTGCCCGTGATCACGGGCCCTGTTGTCCGGCCTCCAGGAGCGGGGTACAGACCCGCGCTTCGGTGCGGCGAGGGGTGCTCGCGCCGTCGGGAGGGACTTTGATGAGAGCCAGTCTTCGATTGGGCTTCGTGGTCGCGTGCGGCATCGTCGCCGCCGGCTGCGGTGGCAAAGAGTGCGGCGAGGGCACGGTCGACATGGGCGGCCGCTGCGTGCCGACCAGCGAGATCACGTGCGGTGAGGGCACGACCCTCGACGAGACGACCGGCATGTGCGTCGCCGACGGCGAGGTCACGTGCGGCGCGGGCACGATGCTCGATGCCGACACCGGCATGTGCGTCGCCGACGGGCTGACCTGCGCGACGGGCACCGTCGCGATGGGCGGCGAGTGCGTCCCCGACGGCTCGGTCATCTGCGTCGGCAACACCGTGTTCGACATGGACACCGGCACCTGCGTGCTCGACGAGGGCGCGTGCGCGGAGGGCACCGTGCTCCTGATGGGCCGGTGCGTGGCGTACGACGACTCGCTGATCGCCGACATCCACGCGGGCGGCGAGCCCGACGACCCGATCTTCTTCGACGGCACCGTCACCGTGTTCACGCCGCCCGCGATCGGCGAGACCGTCACGATCGACGGCTGCATCACGCCCGCGAACTTCGACGGAGACGACGAGGGGACGATCGACTTCGACCTCGACTTCTTCAACTTCAGCGTGTCGCGCCCCGGCCTCTACAACATGCGCGTCGACGGCCTGAACGGCGCGAGCGCGGCGTTCGCGGTGCTCTCGCCGGACCCCGAGCTCGCGGGTTGGATGCGCATCGGCATCGACCTGACGAACGACGGCGCCGACCGCCAGATCTGGCTGCCGCGCGAGGGCCAGTACTACATCGCGATCTTCGACAGCCGCTCGATCGCGCTCGACACGCTGCAGACGCAGTTCGCGTTCGCGCGCGCCGTCGGCAGCGCGGACACCTGCTACTTCATGTCGTTCGAGGCGCTGCCCGCGCCGACGCCCGTCGCGCTCACCGGCGAGACGCGCACCGGCCGCATCGGCGACCCGCAGTTCTTCACGACGCCGCGCACCGGCGTGGTGCAGGCGAACCTCGAGGCGGAGGGCTTCACGCTGCTGCCGGCGGTCGTGCTCACCGACGGAACCGAGTACCAGAACGGTGCGGGCTCACCGCTCGCGTTCTCCTTCTCGCCCGTCGTCACCGAGGGCGAGACGCTGACGGTGGTGGTCGACAACGTGTTCGACTACTCGCTCCGGCCCGTCGAGTACACGCTGCGCGTCTTCGATCTTCCGGTGCTGCCGGAGGACGGGGTCGTCGAGCTGCCGTACGTGAGCCCCGACGACCTGTCGTTCCTCTACTTCGAGGCGGCCGCGGGGGACGTGCTCCAGCTGAGCTGGGCGGGCGGTGGCCTGCCGATCGGGATGGGCATCTTCGCGCCCGACCTGACGCTGATCACGCAGCCTCCCGCAGGCGCCGCGTCGTACACGCAGCTCCGGCAGGGTGGGCGCTACATCATCGGCGTGCTGAACGTCGAAGACGGCTTCACCGGCGAGACGTTCCCGATCTCCTACACCAGCCGCATCATCACGCCCGCGGCGCTCACGACCGGCACCGCAGGCACGGTGATGCTCGACGGACCGTTCGGGTTCGCGCGCATCGACGCGAGCGCGGTCGAGTGGCCGATCTTCACGCTGGCGAACCTGATGGGCACGGGCTTCGCGAACGCGGAGGTCTTCGTGTTCGACGGCGACGAGCGGGGGCTGCTGCAGCTGCCGCGCACCGGCGCGTTCGCTGCCGACGTGATGCAGCTCGAGAACGAGACGACGAGCACCGGGTTCGAGCGCATCTGGGGCACCTCGCCCGGCGGCGTGCTGATCGCGGTGCGCGACGTCGGAACCGCCGACCGTGACGAGACCCTCGAGCTCACGCTCGCCGAGCAGATGTTCGCCGATCTCACGCTGGCCGCCGACACGCCGGTGATGCGCGCCGACGTGGCGGTGCCGGCGGGCGGCGCGGCGTACTACCTCGCGCGCGCAGCGGCGGGCAGCCCGATCACGATCACGGCGACCGGCAACGGCGGCGCGAATCCGGTGATCGCCGTGCTCGATCGCGAGGCGGTGTCGGTACGGACCGTCGACGCCACCGGCGCCGATGCCGTCGAGACCACGACCGAGCGGGCCACCTCGTCGGGCTGGGTCGCGTTCGCGGTCAGCGCGGGCGCCGCGGGCGGCGTCGTGGACGTGGAGCTCGTCGCGGGCCCCCCGCCGTACGACGTCACGACCGGTACGCGGACGTTCACCGACATCTGTGCGACCGGCACCACGCTGGTCAATGGCGACGACCTGCTCAGCGCGGTGCGCGACTTCACCACGTTCACGACGTTCCAGTACTTCGGCGCGGGCGCGAGTCGCATGCGCGTGTCGACGAACGGCTGGCTCACGTTCGACGCCAGCTACACCGGCACCTCGAACGCGTTCGGAACGCTGGCGGACGGCTTCGCGCCGGATGCGGTCGTGGCGCCGCACTGGGCCGATCTCGTGGCGCGCGTCTGCATCAGCGAGACCGCGGCCGAGACGATCGTGCAGTGGACCGGCATCGTCTGGAACACCACGATCTCCGTGCAGATGCAGACGATCCTCCATGCGGACGGCCGCATCGAGATCGTCTACGGGCCGACCCACGACGCGGTCCTGCTCGAGGGCCAGGTCGGCCTCGAGTCGCGCACCGGGGACTACGCGATCGCGCCTTCGCTCGCGATGGTCGGGCCGAGCCGCTCGGTACTGTTCACCCCGAACTGATCCGAGCGCGAGCGCCTTCCGACGAGGCGCTCGCAGACGACCGTGCGCGAGGCCGGGGTACCGAAAGGTCCCCGGCCTCGTGCCGTTCGAGCCTGGTATCCTGACGCCGAAATGGGCGGGTCAGAGGTCCGGGGCGCGGACGAGGCGCTCGAGCGTGAGATCGCCGCGCGCGCCGAGGCCCGGTATCGCGAGCTCGCGGCGTACCTGCCAGACTTCGTGACGATCATCGATCGCGCGCGTCGCTATCGGTGGTTCAACCGGGTGGCACCCGGGCTCTCGCTCGACGAGCTGCTCGCGACGGGACGTGTCGACGATCACATCGCGCCCGCGGATCTGGCGGGCGTCGTCGCCGCGATCGAGCACGTGTTCGAGACCGGCGAGTCGGCCGCGTTCGAGACCGAGGCCTACGCGGACGGCGTGGAGACGGCCTACTACCGCACGCGCGTGGTGCCGGCCGCGGCGGAGCAGGGCGAGCCGCGCGTCCTGATGCTGACGTCGGATGTGACGCCGCAGAAGCGCGCGGAGCTCGCGCTGCGCGCCAGCGAGCGCCGCGTGAAAGACATCCTCCGGCGGCTGCCCGACTACGTCATCGAGCTCGACGCGCAGCGGCGCATCCGCTTCGTCAACCGCACGCGACCCGAGACGACCGAGGACGTCGTGATCGGACAGCGCATCGACGACCTCGCGCTGCCGGAGCTGCGCGACGAGATCGCGCGCAAGCTCGAGCACCTCTTCGCGACGGGCGAGGAGGTGAAGTGGTCGTCCGAGAGCGTCGTCGACGCGGGCTCCTACGACGTGCACGCGCTGCCGTTCCCGGGCGACGAGCTGCGCGCGATCGTGGTGGCGAAGGACATGTCGCGCGAGAAGCAGGCGTTGGTCCGGCTGCTCGCGAGCGAGGAGCGGCTCGAGCGCGCGGTGCGCGCCGGGAACATCGGCCTCTGGGAGCTCGATCTCGCCACCGGCGTCGCGACCGGGCTCGGCTGGTTCACGAGCTTGATCGGGCGCGAGGGCACGGCGGTCTCGCTCGACGAGTGGAGCGCCGCGATGCACCCCGACGATCGCGAGCGCGCGAGCCGCGCGCTCGAAGAGCACGTCGCCGGCATCACCGAGAGCTACGAGTGCGAGTACCGAGTGCGCGAGCGGAGCACGGACACCTGGCGCCACGTGATCGATCGCGCGCGGGTCGTGCAGAGGCCGGGCGGCGGGCGGGTGGTGGCGGGCACCTCGATCGACGTCACGCGGATCCGCGTCGCCGAGGCGGAGCATCGCGCGCTCGAGCGTCAGCTCGAGCACGTGCAGCGGCTCGAGAGCATCGGTCTGCTCGCTGGCGGAATCGCTCATGATTTCAATAACATCCTGACGATCATCGCGGCCGGCGCGGAGTGCGTCAAGCGCCTCGTCGCCGCGGACCAGCGCGCCGACGCCGAGCTCGCCGAGATCATCGAGGCGGCGCTGCGCGCGTCCGCGCTGACGCAGCAGCTCCTCGCGTTCGGTCGGCGCAGCTCGCTCGATCTCGAGGACGTCGACGTACCGAGCCTCGCGCGCACGGTCGCAGGGCTCGCCGCGCGCGTGTTCCCGAAGACGATCGAGATCACGCTCGCGCCGATGGACCCACGCGCGATCGCGCGCGCGGACCGGCACCGGCTCGAGCAGGTGCTGCTCAATCTCTGCATGAACAGCCGCGATGCGATGAATGACGGAGGTCGCCTGACGATCTCGGCCGAGGTGGACGGGAACGAGGTCGTGGTGACCGTCACCGACACCGGCATGGGCATCGCCGAAGCCGACCGCCAGAGGATCTTCGAGCCGTTCTTCACGACCAAGCCGGTCGGCGCGGGCAGTGGGCTCGGGCTGGCGGTCGCGCACGGCATCATCCAGCAGCACGGAGGCTCGATCGACGTCGAGAGCGAGCCGGGACGTGGCACCTCGATGCGCGTTCGCCTGCCGCGACAGCGCGCGTCGATCGCGTCGACCCCCGCCGTCCCGCTCGAGGCCCCGCGAGGTGGCGACGAGACGATCCTGATCGTCGACGACGAGCCGCTCGTCCTGCGGATGGTCAAGCGCACGCTCGAGCACGCCGGGTATCAGGTGATCGAGGCGCGGGACGGCGCCGAGGCCGTCGAGGCGTTCCGCGAGCGCATGTCGGAGATCGATCTCGTCTTCCTCGACGTGCTGATGCCGCGCCTGGACGGCTGGAGAGCGCAGGGCGAGATCCGCGCGATCGCGCCCGACGCGCGCGTGCTCCTGACGAGCGGCTACTCCGCGCCCGCGATCCCCGAGGGCGACGCCGCGGGACCGAAGCTCCTGCCGAAGCCCTACCATCCGGACGTGCTCTTGCGCGCGATCCGTGAGGCGCTCGACGAACCGCGTTGAGCCGGGCAGGAGGCGGGGTCAGCGGATCGACCAGCGCACGCGGAGCTGCACCTGGACCTCGGTCGTCCCGGCCTCGACCGGCGTCGAGGTCTCCGCGCTGTCGGCCATCCGCATCTGCATCATCGGGACGGGGCCGCCGCCGCTGACGACCTCCTCGATCGCGATCGGCTCGCCGAGCTCGACGCCCGCGAGGCGCGCGAGCTGCTCGGCGGTGGCGCGCGCTTCCGTCATCGCCTCTTCGCGCGCGGTCGCGCGGAGCGACTCGGGATCGGAGAGCTCGAAGCCGATTCCCTGCAGGCGCACGTCGTCGCCGCCCGCGCGCACGCCGGCATCGACGACGTCCGAGACCGAATCGATCTCGCGGACGCGGACCTGCACCGTGTTGCGCGCGGTGTAGCCGAGGAGGTTGCGGCCGCCCTCGGTGTACTCGTACTCGGGCTGGATCGAGAGCTGCGTCGTCTGGATGTCCTCGGACGCGATCCCCGCGGCGCGGATCGCGTCGAGCACGCGCGTCTGCGCCGACGCGCTCGCCTCGCGCGCCTCGGCGACGGTGGGGCGTCGAGCCTCGATCCCGATCTCGAAGCGCGCGCGGTCGGGGCGCGCCTCGGCCTTCCCCTCGCCGACCACCTGGATGCCTTCGCTGCCCTCGCGCAGCACCATCGTCTCGCCGCCGCGCGGCGTGTGCGCGCAGCCGGAGAGAGCGACGAGAAGAGACGAGAGCGCGAGCGGAAGAAGAGAGCGGATCATTCGAGCGGACCTCCGTGAGCGACGTTCGGTTCTCCGTCTCCGACGCTTCGTGATGGGCGCCGCTTCACTCCGCGCGCGGGACCCAAGAAGAACGTCGCGCCGCGTGTCGCGGGTCGCGTCCGGACGACGGCGAGAGCGCGATGATCACTCGTACAGATGGATCATTCGTAGAGCACCGATCAGCGCGATCCAAACGGGGCGCGATGCCCCGCCCTCGGCGCGCGCTCGGTCCATCCGCCGCTTTCTTGCGCTGCGCCGCGCCGTCGTGCTCGGAATCGGGCATGGCGAGACAGGCAACCAAGCGGGACGCGGACGCGACGACGCCGGTGCGGACGGTGTTCCTGCCGGCGGGGTCGTCGAGCAGCATGCACCTGCACGAGGATGACGCGGCGTGGCTGCACGTCGTCAGCGGCGCGATCGTCGACGAGCGCTGGTCGCGCGACGCGGAGGGCGGCTTCGTGCACGAGGAGCGGCGCCTCTCCGGCGGGCAGTCGATGGCGGCGCCCGGCGGCACGGTGCATCGGGTGCGTGCGGTCGACGACAGCGCGTTCGTGACGACCTGCGCGTGCGACTGCAGCCGCGCGCGGCCGGTCGCGCCGCGCGACGTCGAGGCGGTGATGCGCCTCTCGCGCACCGGCGTCGATCACGAGTGGGCGCAGGCGACCGTGCTCGGCGCGCCGTCCCCGGACGCGACGATCCGCTGAAGCATCATCGTTCTTCACGAGCGCGATCGAACGCGTCGATGTACAGGCACGGCTCTTCGAGGAGGGGTCGATGTCGCTCTACGCGTGGGTGAAGCCGAAAGGCGCGAACGGGTTCGGCTACGGATCGACCGCCGAGGAGGTGACGGCGGGGAGCTCGCTCGCGGGAAAGACGATGCTCGTGACCGGGTGCAACTCCGGGCTGGGGCACGAGACGATGCGCGTGCTCGCGATGCGCGGAGCGCGCGTGATCGGCACGGCGCGCACCGCGGACAAGGCGCGCACGGCGTGCGCGAGCGTGACGGGCGACACGATGGGGCTCGCGTGCGAGCTCTCCGAGCCTTCGTCGGTGCGCGCGTGCGTCGCGGCGGTGCAGGAGAAGGGCGTGCGACTCGATGCGATCATCGCGAACGCCGGCATCATGGCGCTGCCGAAGCTGGAGCAGGCGTTCGGGTACGAGCTGCAGTTCTTCACCAACCACGTCGGCCACTTCATCCTCGTGACGGGCCTGCTCGACCGGCTGGCCGACGATGGTCGCGTGGTGATCCTGAGCAGCGCCGCGCACCGCATGGCGCCTCCGAGCGGGATCGACTTCGACAATCTCTCGGGCGAGAAGTCGTACAAGGACTGGACCGCGTACGGGCAGTCGAAGATGGCGAACCTGCTCTTCGCGAAGGAGCTCGCGCGCAAGCTCGCCGGCACGAAGAAGACCGCGAACGCGGTGCACCCCGGCGTCATCAGGACGAACCTCGCGCGCAACATGACCAACCCGATCGCCGGGCTGGCGTTCGCGATGGCGGGGCCGATTGCGCTCAAGAGCGTCCCGCAGGGTGCGGCGACGCAGTGCTACGTCGCGGCGAGCCCGGGCGCGGCCACGATCTCGGGCGAATACTTCGCCGACTGCAACGTCGCCAAGGCGCGCGCCGACGCCGACGACGTCGCGCTCGCGAAGAAGCTCTGGGAGCGCTCGGAGGAGATCGTCGCCGCGCTGCCCTGAGTCAGCAGGAGTGCTCGCCCCGCAGGGCGCGCACGGGAGCGCGCGCCGCGCGCGCGGACGGAAGCGACCGGAGCGGGCGAGCCGATCGGCGACAGGCTCCGAGCGCTCCGTCACGACGTCGCGAATGCGCGCGCCGCGATCTCGAACGAGCGCAGGCGCGCGGTCGGATCGAAGATCTGCGAGGTGACGATCAGCTCGTCGGCGCCGTGTCGCTCCGCGAACGCGGCGAGGTCCCGCGGCACGGTCTCGGGCGTACCGACGATCGTGCACGCGAGCGCATGATCGAGCATCGCGCGATCGGCGGGCGTGAGCTCGGCCTCGTAGCCGGCGCGTGGCGGCTGGAGCTTGCCCGGTCGCCCGTGGCGCAGCGCGACGAACGCCTGCTGCAGTGAGGTCGCGAGCAGCTCGGCCTGCGCGCGATCATCCGCCGCGAACACGCCGACCCCGAGCATCACGTGCGGTCGTTCGAGCTGCTCCGAGGGCCGGAACTTCGCGCGGTAGAGCGCGATCGCGGGCTCGAGCTGCGCCGGCGCGAAGTGCGACGCGAACGCGTACGGCAGCCCGAGCGCCGCCGCGAGCTGCGCGCCGAACGTGCTCGAGCCGAGGATCCAGATCGGCACGCGCGACCCGGAGCCGGGCACCGCCTCGATCACCTGACCCGGCTCGACGTCCGAGAGCAGCGCCTGTAGCTCGAGCACATCGTTCGGGAACGCGTCGACGTCGCCGGTGAGCGTCCGCCGCAGCGCGCGAGCGACCAGCTGATCCGAGCCCGGCGCGCGCCCCACCCCGAGATCGATGCGCCCCGGGAAGAGCGCCTCGAGCGTCCCGAACTGCTCCGCGATCACGAGCGGCGCGTGGTTCGGCAGCATGATCCCGCCGGCCCCGACCCGGATTCGCTCCGTCCCCGCAGCGACGTGCCCGATCACCACGCTCGTCGCGGCGCTCGCGACGCCCGGCATCCCGTGATGCTCCGCGAGCCAGAACCGCCGATACCCCCAGCGCTCCGCATGCTGCGCGAGCTCGAGTGTGTTGCGCAGCGCCTGCGCGACATCGCTGCCCTCCGTCACCGGCGCGAGATCGAGGACCGAGAGCGCGACCATCCGGTCCTCATGAGGCGAGACGGCGCGAGCGCAAGCGCGCTCCGGCGAGCGCGGCTCGCCCGGGCCGCTTTGATCGCGACGGCGGGTGTCGAGCGTCCGCCGTGACTACGGTCTCCAGTCATGCATGCCGCCGGTGGTCTCGTGATGCAGGTCGTAAGTGGAGTCGTGATCGCGGTCGCGATGACGGTGCTCGGGCTGCGCGAAGGGTGGGACGAATTCTGGCGGGGCGTGCTCGCCGGGAACGAGCCGCTCGGGTTCGTGCTGGCGGTGGCGGGCGTCGTGATGCTGGTCGTCGCCGACGGGGTGCACCTGCGGAACGATGTGTCGCGGACCATGCGCGTCGCGGGTGCGCTGCTCGGGCTGTCGATCGCCGCGGTGCTGTCGTTCGCGTTCGTCGAGCTCGACCGTCCGGCGCTGGCGTTCGGCACGATGGTGCCGCTGCTGGTCGCCGGCGGCATCGGCCTGGTCGCCGCGCTCGCGCTCGCGGTCGTCAGCAGCCGCGGACCTGCGATCGAAGAGCGATAGAGCCCGGACGGCACGGAACCGTAACCGAGCGGTTCCGCTTGGCGCTCTCGGGCATGAAGAGCTGGTCGAGACCGGCAAGCCGCTCGCGCTCCGGCCGCCTGGCTGATCGGTGGGATACGATCGCGCGATGTCCTCTCGAGCGAGCGCCGACTCCGTGTTCTCCGCGGTCGCCGATCCGACGCGACGCGCGATCCTCGATCGCCTGCGGCGCGACGGTCGCGCGGCGGTGAACGACATCGCGTCGGGCTTCGACATGTCGCGCCCCGCGGTCTCGAAGCACCTGCGTCTGCTGCGCGAGGCGAAGCTGGTGCGCGAGAAGAAGGAAGGGCGTCAGCGCTTCTACGAGCTGACGCCCGCGCCGCTGCGCGACGTCGCCGACTGGGCGGAGGCGTATCGCGCGTTCTGGGGCACGAACCTGAGCGCGCTCAAGAAGCACGTCGAGCAGCGGAAGGGCGCGAGGAAGTGAGAGCGATCGCGGACGTTCCGTCCGGCGTGGTGCGCGCCGAGATCGCGATCGAGGGCGAGCCCGACGGCGTGTGGGGGGCGCTCACGGATCCCGAGCAGCTCGCCGCGTGGTGGGGCGGCGATCAGTACCGCACGTTCGACTGGACGATCGACCTGCGTCCGGCGGCGCTTGGAGCGTGAGCACGATGGGCGCGGACGGCGCGCAGTCGGTGCACGGCGCGGTGCTCGAGGTCGATCGCCCGCGCCGCTTCGCGCTGACGTGGCACGCGAGCTGGGACGGCGGCGCGCGCACCGTGATCTCCTACACGCTCGAGCCGACCGCGACCGGCACCGAGGTCAGCGTCGTCCACGACGGCTTCGGCGGCCGCCCGCAGTCGTGCGAGAGCCACGCC